>NZ_JBFRFD010000375.1:0-3713 GCF_052114645.1 Arthrobacter sp. 2YAF22_2 | reverse complement strand
GGCTACAGCAGAACGCTGGGGCTGGGACGCTTCCGTCACCGCGCGGCTGGTCATGGCCGGCGTCGTGATTTTCACGCTGCTGGTCGGCGCCAACCTTGCGACCCCGCTATATCCGTTGCTGCAGGCCAAACTGGGCATCACCGCCCTGGACGTCACTGTGGCCTTCTCCGCCTACGTGCTGGCGCTTGTGGCCACCCTGATCCTCGCCGGGCATTGGTCGGACCACATCGGCCGGCGGGCCGCCCTGGTGCTGGCGGTGCTGGTGGGCCTCGCCGGCGGCTTCGTCTTCGCCAATGCGGACAGCCTGCTGGCGCTGTGCGTCGGCCGGGCGCTGCAGGGGGCCGCAGTGGCGCTGGCCACCGGCGCCAGTTCCGCCGCCCTGCGCGAGCTGCTGCCCAGCCGGCCCGAATGGGCCTCGCGGTTCACGCTGCTGGCCTCCGCCGGCGGCGTGGCGGCCGGCCCGGCGATCGGCGGGGTGCTCTCCGTCCTTCCCGGGCCCACCTCCACGCCGTACTACCTGCACTCGGTCGTCCTGCTGGCGCTGCTGGTGCCGCTCTACCTGCTCAAGGCCCGGCCTGCCATCACCTCGGTCGCCGGCCCTCAGCCGCTGAAGGTCCTCGCACCCCGCCGCCCCTCGATATCGAGTGAGGCGCGGGGCGCCTTTTGGCTGGCGTCGGCCGTGGGGTTCCTGAGCTTCGCCGTGTTCGGCTTTTGCCTCTCCCTGGCCCCCGGCTACTTCGCCCAGATTGTGCACGCCGACTCACGGCCCCTGATCGGCGTGCTCGCCGGGCTCACGCTGGCGGCCTCCGCGCTGAGCCAACTGGTGGCGGTGCGCGGACGATTTGTGGTGCCAGCTGGGCTGACCCTGTTAGCCGGGTCCGTGCTGCTGATCGCGGCGGCCGCGGAATGGAGCAGCCCCTGGCTGCTGATTGCCGCCAGCATCACTGCCGGCCTGGGCCAGGGCGTCTCCTTCCGGACCGTCTTCAACGACGTGGCGGGCAAGGTTGAGGCGGCCCGCCACGCCCAGATCGTCAGCACCGTCTACGTGATCACGTACCTGGGGAGCGCCATTCCGGTGATCGGGCTGGGGCTGGCGGCCGGGGTCTTTGGCCTGCAGGCCGCGGTGGCCGGCTTCGTCGTGCTCTGCGCTGTTTCTGCCCTCGGCCTGGCCGCCGTCACCCTCCGCTCGGCCCGCGGCTAGTCCGGCAGGGGACCGTGGTTGCCCTGGATGTGGTCGAACACCAGGGTGGTCTCGGTGTGGCCCACCACCGGATCCGTCGCCAGGTTGTCGAGGACCCAATCGCGCAGGTCCTCCGTGGTGGCGACGGCGATGTGCAGCAGGTAATCCACCGAGCCTGAGGTGTGGAAGGTGGACAGCACCGCGGGCAGCTTGGGGACCCGGGCAGTGAAGCGGTCGATCTGTTCGCGATCGTGCGCCCGCAGCCGGACCGCGATCAGCGCCTGCACCGAGCGGCCCACCGCGGCGAGGCTGAGTTTGGCTTCGAAGCCCTCGATGATTCCGCGCTCGGACAGGGCGCGGGTGCGCATGAGGGCAGTGGACGGGGCAATCCCCACGAGTTCGGCCAGTTGCTTGTTGGAGATCCTGGCGTCCGCCACCAGGGCGGCCAGCAGCCGCTCATCGATGGCGTCCAGAGGTTCGGCAGCCCCCGCGCCGGGCCGAACATTCTTCGTGGTGCTGCTCACGGATCCTCCTTGATGTTGTGTGGGTTCATCATAAACACCCCAAACTGACAGTTCCATTCGTATGTCCTTCAAAACTCCGAATTATTGCCAGATACTTTCTGCATTCAATGGCGAATATTCATAAGGAGTACTGTGCTTTCTCAAGACTCGCTGGCGGTCCACGCAGGCCGGAACGACCTCACGGAGCTCGGCGTCCATGCCGTCCCGATCGATCTCTCCACCACCGCCCCGCTGCCCTCGGTTCACGACGGCGGCCTCGCCTACGAACAGATGGCCACCGGCGGCCCGCATCTGGAGGGCCAGAGCACCGTCTACCAGCGGCTCTGGAACCCGACAGTGGCCCGTTTCGAAGAGGGCGCCGCGTTGCTGGAAGGCACTTCCGAGGCGGTGGCGTTCGCCACGGGCATGGCCGCCCTGAGTGCGGTGCTGCTCGCCGTCGTCGGCGCCGGGAAAAGGCACGTGGTGGCGGTCCGCCCGCTGTACGGCGGCAGCGACCACCTGCTGGCTTCCGGGGCGCTCGGCACCGAGGTCACCTTCACCTCGCCCGAAGGCATCCGTGCGGCACTGCGACCCGACACCGGACTGGTCATCCTGGAGACGCCGGCCAACCCGAGCCTGGAACTGGTCGACATCGCCGCCGCGGCGGCCGCGGCGGACGGCGTGCCGCTGCTGGTGGACAACACGTTCGCCACCCCGGTGCTCCAGCAGCCCTACCGGCACGGGGCGGCCCTGGTACTGCACAGCGCCACCAAATTCTTCGGCGGCCACGGCGATGCCATGGGCGGTGTCGTCGCAGCCTCGCCGGAATGGGCCGTCCGGCTCCGGCAGATCAGGGCCATCACCGGCGGTATCCTCACGCCGTGGCCCGCCTACCTGCTGCACCGGGGGATCGCCACGCTGCCGGTCCGGGTACGGGCCCAGCAGGCCGGCGCGGAGAAGGTCGCGGCAGCCCTGGCGGGGCACGAGCTGATCCGGCGCGTCTACTACCCGGGCCTGCCCGAGTGCGACCCGCGGGGCCTGATCGGAACGCAGATGGCGGGTCCCGGTTCGCTGCTGGCGTTCGAACTGGCCAGCGCCGAGCACGCCGAGCGGGTCCCGGCGGCCGTCGGGATGATCACCCACGCCGTCTCGCTGGGCGGGGTCGATACGCTCATCCAGCACCCCGCCGGGCTGACCCACCGGCCGGTCGCCGCCGAAGCCAAGCCGCATGCCGCCCTGCTGCGTGTCTCCGTGGGCCTGGAAGATCCCGCCGACATCGTGGCGGACCTGGTCCAGGCCCTCGAGACGACCCGCTAACGCGCTCCTGCCGGTTCCCCGTTCGAGACGACGGCGTCCCCGGCGCCGGCGGGATGCACGACGGCGGTGATCACCGCCGTCGTGCAGGCCAGCCCCATCACCGCCAGGGCCAGCGCGGTCCAGCCGACGGACTGGAACAGCAGGCCGCCGGCCCAACCAATGAYGCTGGAGCCAAGGTAATAGGCGAGGTTGTACAGTGACGCGGCCTGGGCCCGGCCTGTGCTCGCGATCACCCCGGTCCAGCCGGAGCCGATGCTGTGGGCCGCGAAGAAGCCGCCGGTAAAGAGCAGCAGGCCAGCGAGGATCAGGACCAGGAGCTGGGTCAGGGTCAAGGCGAGGCCGGCGACCATCAGGATCGTGCCTGTGACCAGCACGTTGCGCCGGCCGAAGCGCCGGGTCAGCCCGGCGGCCCAGCGGGCGGAGACGGTGCCGGACAGGTAGGCCAGGAAGATCAGGCTGATCAGCGTGGCCGGCAGGCTGAAAGGCTGGCCGGACAGCCGGAAGCCGAGGTAGTTGTAGACCGCCACGAAGCCGCCCATCAGCAGGAACGCCTGGACGTAAATGGCCAGCAGCCGGGGATTCCGGCAATGGCCGGCCAGCGTTGAAAGGGCGCCCCGGAAGCCTGCGGCGGCGGGGGCAAAATTCCGTGCCGGCGGCACCAGGACCAGGAACAGGACGGCGGCGGCCGTCGCCATGACCGAGACGGCCAGCGC
>NZ_JBFRFD010000374.1:0-3720 GCF_052114645.1 Arthrobacter sp. 2YAF22_2 | reverse complement strand
GTCTCCCGCGACGCCGGCACTGCCCCCGACCCGGCAGCTGCCGCGGCCCGGCAGGGCGTCGACGGCCTGCTGCGCTCCCTCGCCAAGGAACTGCGCGCCGGGGCCACCGCCAACGGCATCGTACTGGCCGACGGCGCGCAGACCACGAGTCCCAGCACCCTCGGCGCGCTCCGGTTCTTCCTCTCCGGCCGCTCCGCCTTCGTGGACGGCCAGTTCCTCACGGTCTCTTCGACGTCCGGTGCGCAGCCGGCCGACCCGGAGAAGCCGCTGGCGGGGAAGGTCGCCGTCGTGACCGGGGCCGCCCGCGGAATCGGTGCGGCAATCGCCCGCACGCTTCACCGCGACGGCGCCACCGTCGTCGTCGTGGACATCCCGGCCGCCGGGGACCACCTGGCGGACGTCGCCAACGAGGTGCACGGGACCGCCCTGCAACTGGACATCAGCCGGCAGGACGCCGGTGCACGGATCATCAGCCACGCCGTAGAGCGGCACGGCCGGCTGGACATCGTGATCCACAACGCCGGCATCACCCGGGACAAGCTGCTCGCCAACATGGACCAGGGCCGCTGGAACTCGGTGATTGCGGTGAACATTGCCGCACAGCTGCGGATCAACGAGGCGCTGCTGGCCTCCGAGCACTTCTGGAACGCGCCGCGGATCGTCTCCGTTGCGTCCACCAGCGGCATCGCCGGCAACCGGGGCCAGACCAACTACGCCGCATCCAAGGGCGGCGTCATCGRCATGGTCCGCGCCACCGCGCCGCTGCTCGCGGCGCACGGCGGGTCCATCAACGCCGTGGCGCCCGGCTTCATCGAGACCGAGATGACGGCCCGGATCCCGTTCGCCACCCGTGAGGTGGCCCGACGGCTCAACTCGTTGCAGCAGGGCGGCCGGCCCGGTGACGTGGCCGAGGCCATCGCGTTCCTGGCCAGCGACGCGGCCGGCGGGATTTCCGGTGAGGTGCTCCGCGTCTGCGGGCAGAACCTGGTGGGGGCATGACCGCTTCACAGCCCGTGGTCCTGGGCGAGATGCCTTCCCTCTCCAAGCTCTACGTGAACGCCGCCGCCACAGCGGCGCGCCGCCGTCTGCTCGGCGCGCAGGCGGGCACGCAGCTGCCCGGGAGCAGCCACGAGGTCCGCGGCGTGCGGGCCGGGGTGGCCAATCTGACCGCCTACCAGCACCTGATCGGCGAAACCGCGAGCGACGTGCTGCCCGCCGGCTTCATTCATGCCCTGACGTTTCCGCTGTCCATGTCGGTGATGAACCGGGACGACTTTCCGTTGCCGCTGCTGGGCATGATCCACCTCACCAACAAGGTGGTCCAGTCCGCTCCGGTGCTGTTTACAGAGGCGCTCGACATCCGGGCCTGGGCCGAAAACCTGCGCGGGCACCGGTCCGGGACCCAGCTGGACCTGGTGGCCGAGGTGCGCGGCGCCGGCGATGAGTTCGTCCGCTGGCGCGGCGTGTCCACCTACCTCGCCAAGGGCGTCTTCCTGCCGGGAATCGACAAGCCGTCGGCCGTTGCGGCGCCCGAAGGTTTCAGCGCGCCGAATCCGACCGCACTGTGGCAGCTCGGCGTGGACACCGGCCGGGCGTACGCCTCCGTGTCGGGTGACTTCAACCCGATCCACCTGAGCGTGCTCAGCGCCAAGGCCTTGGGCCTGCGGCGCTCTATCGCCCACGGCATGTACCTCGCCTCCCGTGCACTGGCCGACGTCGGCGCCGCCAAGGGCGACGCGTTCAGCTGGGACGTGGCGTTCGAGGCGCCGGTGTTTCTGCCCGCCCGCGTAGCGCTCGACATCGGGACGGTGCAGGGGCACGACGGCGGGTGGCTGCGCTCCGAGTATGTGGCCTGGAGCCCGCATTCGGGCCGGAAACACTTCAGTGGTTCCGTGGACTCGCTGAAGTAGGGCAGCACCCCGCGAGCGCGGCGGCGGCCGTCCCCGGCATTCCGGGGGCGGCCGCCGTCGTCGTTAACTGGCGCCGCCGGACGAGGCGTCAGCTTGCCGCTTTCCGTCGCCTGACTTCATGACGCGCAGCATCCGGTGCAGGCTCAGCAGGACGGACTCGACGGCGCTCGGTGCGTCCGCGGCCTGGTCCTCGACGGCGACGCGCGCAGTGAAGGCCTTGACCGCCGCGTCGGCTTCCTCCACGAGTTCGGCCCGCCGCTGCGGCTCCTCTTCCTCGGCGGCGCGCAGCACGTCACCCACCATCGTCATGGCCTCCGCGAGCGGTTCAGCATGCGCGTCCGGGATGACGAATGGGGTGTCAGTTGACCAGATGACGTCGGAGAGCACCTGGGTCACGTCCTGGATGTGGAAGGTCAGCCGCTCCAGATCACGCAGGTTGCTGTAATCCTCGTCCACGTCCCGGGGATGCAGCCGCCGCCGGGGATTTGCTCGGCGGCTCGCATCGGCTTTCTGCACTGCGGCCCGCACCGAGCGGGCACGGTCCGCGAGCGACTCGGAGCGACGTGACCAGTCCTCGTGCTCCGGAGGCCAGCTCTCCTTGAGGGCCTTGCCCATGTCCCAGAGCTGCTGGGCAAGGGCCAGCCGGAGTTCGGCCAGGCTGAGGGCCGCCGCCTTGAAATGCAGCGGCGGGAAGACCAGCAGGTTCACCACGATGCCGACGGTCACGCCCGCCCCCATCTGGACGAGGTAGCCGAAGGAGAACTTGTCCGGGTTGTGCCCGCCGACCAGCAGCACCAGGAGGGCCGCCGTCGGGATCCAGTCGCTGCCCGAGCCGATTCGCGGCAGCCCGGCGAGGACGACGCCGAGCCCCATCACGATCGCAACGGTCAGCGGCGACGGGCTCCCCAGGCTGAAGAGCATAAAGGCAAGTCCGATGCCGATGGCCAGGCCCACCAGCGTCTGGAAGCCCTGGCGCATGGAGCCGGAGACGTTTTCGTACATCGCCACGAGGGCGCCCAGGGGCGCGTAGTACGGGTAGTCCGCCGCGGATCCGGGCATGAACGGGGCGATATAGAACGCAAGACCGGCCGCAAGGGCCGCTTTCGTGGCCAGCTGCAGGCGGGGCCAGAGCAGGGCGGCGGACACGCTGCCTGCCACCACCCGACCCAGCCGGCGGACTCGCGAGGGGTGGCCACTGCTGTCATGTTCTTTTTCGATTGCCATCCCGGCTCACCCTAGGCGCGGGCTGGTACTGCGACAACTGGACGAATCCCCGGCACGGCTCCGCCGGCGTGGTACAGGCGGCGCTGCTCAGGCGGCGCCGTGTCCGGCGGTGACCTCTTCGCCCGCCCGGACCGGTCCGGGCGGGGTGCCGTTGCCGAAGGGGCGGCCACCGAGCGCCTCCCGGCCGTGCGCCGAGAGCCAGTTGCCCAGCTCCGGGCCCTTCGGCACGATCCCGGTGGGGTTGATGTCCTCGTGGACGATGTAATAGTGCTGCTTGATTTGCACGAAGTCGATCGTGTCGCCGAAGCCCGGCGTCTGGAACAGATCCCGCGCGTAGGCCCACAGCACCGGCATTTCGCTGAGCTTTTGCCGGTTGCACTTGAAGTGGCCGTGGTAGACGGCGTCGAAGCGGGCCAGTGTGGTGAAGAGCCGGACGTCCGCCTCGGTGATCGTGTCGCCCACCAGGTATCGTTGCCCGGCAAGCCGCTCTTCCAGCCAGTCCAGCGCCGTCCAAAGCCGGTCGTAGGCGGCGTCGTAGGCCTCTTGCGAACCGGCGAAGCCGCAGCGGTAGACGCCGTTGTTGACC
>NZ_JBFRFD010000373.1:0-3723 GCF_052114645.1 Arthrobacter sp. 2YAF22_2 | reverse complement strand
ACGTAGATTTGCCCGACGGCCTCGCCCAGGGCGGCCTCGACGACGGCGACGCCCCGCTTCCAGCGGTCCCGGTTGCGGGGGGTGCCGCTGAGCGTGGTGCCGTAGAAGGCAAAGTTCGCGTCTACGAACGCGGCGGAAAGATATGGTGCCGCCGCGCTGACCACCCGCAGGGCGAGCCATTCCTGCCAGACGGCCAGCGGCACCGATTCCAGCAGCCCCGCCGCGCCCGCGAAGAAGTCCGGGGTGCTGACCACCAGCTCGCTCCGTTTCTCCGGGGCGATGGCAGCGGCATCGAACCAGGCGGAGAGCAGCGGAAAGAGCTGAGCGACCTCCTCGGCCGACTTCAGGTTGTAGGTCTTCTGCGGGTCGCGCAGCGTGACCTTGTCCCAGTGGTGCGAGGCGAGGGACGTCTCCAGCTCCACGACCCGGGCGGCCGCCGCGTCGGCGTCGGCGACGCCGGCCAGCCCGAACATGGTGCCGATGTGCTGGCGGTAGGCCTGGACAATCGGCGCGAACTTCTCGTCGCGATAGTAGGACTCATCCGGCAGCCCCAGGCCGGCCTGGCCGGTGTAGAGCAGGATCCGGTCCGGGTTGCCCGCATCCGGTGCAGGGTAGATGTAGAACAGCCCGGAAACGTCGGCCCGGAACAGCCGGCCGGCGAGCTGGACCAGTTCGGCCACTGAACCGGTGGCGAATACCTCGGCCAGCCGTGCGCGGATCGGCTCCGAGCCTTTGGCCTCCACTGCGGCTTCGTCCATGAAGCTGTTGTA
Organism: Arthrobacter sp. 2YAF22_2; assembly: GCF_052114645.1. Taxonomy (NCBI): domain Bacteria; kingdom Bacillati; phylum Actinomycetota; class Actinomycetes; order Micrococcales; family Micrococcaceae; genus Arthrobacter; species Arthrobacter sp. 2YAF22_2. Next base: position 2,953 of record NZ_JBFRFD010000373.1, on the reverse strand, counting down.
CAGTTCGCCGATCTTGCGTTCGATCCCGGTCGCGGCGTCGCCCCGGCCGGCCGCCGCCAGGATGATTTCCTTGACGGCCACTTCCGAGTCGTCGCGCAGCGCCGTGAACGTGCCCTCCAGCGGCCGGTCGTCCGGTATGGCGGTGCTCTTCAGCCAGCCGCCGTTGAAGTGCCGGTAGAGGTCGTCCTGGGGGCGGACTCCGGCGTCAATAGAGGTCTGGTCGATCCCGGAAAGCGGCACTGCTGCTCCTTCGAAGGGGGAGCTGTACTCGGCCTGGGACCGGTACAGCGTCTGCATGGTGGACGTGTATGAGGTATGGCCCCTTCATCTTACGCACCCGTGTTACTGTGAAAATGTGCGTGCAGAACTGCTTCTTCTTAGCTGCCGCAGCGAGGCCTCGGACGCAATCCAGCGCTAGGCCAACCCTCGCTGCGGAGTTAGTGTTGCCCCGGCCTCCCCTCAACAGGAATCAGAGAATAGGCCCCGAAAGTCATGCGAAACGCACAGCAGCCCTCAGGAATGCCAGTCCACCGCTACGTCCCGTTCCAGGACCGGATCACGGTCGAACTGCCGGACCGCACCTGGCCCGACAAGGTCATCACCAAGGCCCCCCGCTGGTGCGCGGTCGACCTGCGTGACGGCAACCAGGCCCTGATCGATCCGATGAGCCCGGCCCGGAAGATGAAGATGTTCGACCTGCTGGTCCGGATGGGCTACAAGGAGATCGAAGTCGGCTTCCCCTCCGCCTCGCAGACGGACTTCGACTTCGTCCGCCAGCTGATCGAGGGCAACCACATCCCGGACGACGTCACCATCCAGGTGCTGACCCAGGCCCGGGAACACCTGATCGAGCGGACCTACGAGTCCTTGGTSGGCGCCAAGCAGGCCATCGTSCACCTGTACAACTCGACGTCGGTGCTGCAGCGCCGGGTCGTCTTCAACCAGGACGAGGACGGCATCCTCGACATCGCGCTGCAGGGCGCCCGGCTGTGCAAGAAATACGAAGAGACCCTCGAAGACACCCACATCACCTACGAGTACTCGCCCGAGTCCTTCACCGGCACCGAGTTGTCCTACGCCGTGCGGGTCTGCAACGCGATCGCGGACGTCTTCGAGGCCTCCGCCGACCGCCAGGTCATCATCAATCTGCCGGCCACCGTCGAAATGGCGACGCCCAACGTCTACGCCGACTCCATCGAGTGGATGAGCCGCCACCTGCACCCGCGCGAGGGCATCATCCTGTCCCTGCACCCGCACAACGACCGCGGCACAGGTGTCGCAGCGGCCGAGCTGGGCTACCTGGCCGGGGCCGACCGGATCGAGGGTTGCCTCTTCGGCAACGGCGAACGGACCGGCAACGTCGACCTGGTCACCCTGGGCCTGAACATGTTCGTGCAGGGCGTCGACCCGATGATCGACTTCTCCGACATCGACGATGTCCGCCGCACGGTGGAGTACTGCAACCAGCTGCCCGTGGCGGAGCGCTCGCCCTACGGCGGCGACCTGGTGTTCACCGCCTTCTCCGGTTCGCACCAGGACGCCATCAAGAAGGGCCTCGAAGCCCTGGAGAAGGACGCCGCAGCCGCCGGCAAGGACGTGGCGGACTACGAATGGCAGGTCCCGTACCTACCGGTCGACCCCAAGGACCTCGGCCGCAGCTACGAGGCCGTGATCCGGGTCAACTCGCAGTCCGGCAAGGGCGGCGTCGCCTACCTGCTCAAGAACGAGCACAACCTGGACTTGCCGCGCCGCGCGCAGATCGAATTCTCCGGCGTGATCCAGCGCCGCACGGACACGGTGGGCGGCGAAGTCAGCGGCGCCCAGCTGTGGCAGGTGTTCCAGGACGAATACCTGCCCTCCGCCGCGGCGGAAGCCCAGTGGGGACGCTACGCCCTCGGCGCGGTCAGCACCGAGTCGGACGAGGACGGCGTCATGACGTTGACCGCCGCGCTCAAGGTGGACGGCAAACCGCTGCGCCGCACCGGGACCGGCAACGGCCCGATCGCGGCCCTGCTGAGCATCCTGCGGGAGGACGGCGTCGACGTCCGCGTGCTGGACTACAGCGAGCACGCCCTCTCCGAGGGCGGCAGCGCCCAGGCCGCCGCCTACGTCGAATGCGCCGTGGGGGAGCGGGTGTTGTGGGGTGTCGGGATCGACGCCAACACGTCCATGGCGTCGCTTAAGGCAGTGATTTCGGCCGTCAACCGCGCCATCCGGGACGCCCGCGCCTGAGCGATCCCGCCGCCACCCGCTGCGCCGCCGGATCACCGGCGGCGCAGCGTGGGGTTTTCCGATGGCGGCGTTTCCCGACAGTCAGTGCGAAGATTAGCTGTGGCCCAACCTTCCTCCTTTGCCGCCCGCGCCTACCGCGACGACGCCGTGGTCCTGCGCACCCATAAACTGGGTGAAGCGGACCGCATCATCACCCTGCTCACCAAGCACCACGGCCAGGTCCGGGCGGTCGCCAAGGGGGTCCGGCGCACCAGCAGCCGTTTCGGTGCCCGGCTCGAGCCGTTCATGGTCGCGGACCTGCAGCTCATCTCCGGACGCACCCTGGACGTGGTGACGCAAGCCGTCGCGAAGGGCGCCTACGGCTCCAGCATCGCCGCCGACTACGGCCGCTACACCGTCGCCGCCGCGATGACCGAGACCGCGGAGAAGCTCACCGACGTCGACGGCGAGGCGGGAACGGCGCAGTACAACCTGCTGGTCGGGGCACTGGCTTCGCTGAGCCGCGGCGACCACGCCGCCGAGCTGATCCTGGATTCCTACCTGCTCCGTGCACTGTCCACCGGCGGCTGGGCGCCCAGCTTCACCGACTGCGCCCGTTGCGGCGCGCCCGGGCCGCACACCGCGTTTTCGGCCCCGCTGGGCGGCATGGTCTGYCCGGAGTGCCGGCCGCCGGGCTCGCCCGCGCCCGCGGCGGAGACAGTGCTGCTGCTGGGAGCGCTGC
>NZ_JBFRFD010000372.1:0-3749 GCF_052114645.1 Arthrobacter sp. 2YAF22_2 | reverse complement strand
GGGTCCGGGCGTAACTCATGACCGACTCCCGGACCTCGGCGGCGAAGTCCTCGTTTTCCCATTGCCGCCGGGCGAACCCGACGAGCGCGAAGCTCGGCGGCAGCAGCCCGCGGTTGGCCAGGTCGTAGACGGCGGGCATGAGCTTCTTGCGGGCGAGGTCGCCGGTGACGCCGAAGAGGACCAGCGAGGAGGGACCGGCGATCCGGTTCAGCCGCCGGTCCCGCGGGTCGCGGAGCGGATTGTGGCCCCGGCCCGCGGACTTGCGGCCGCCGTTTTGCGAGAGTGGCATGGTTGCTCTGGTGCCTTAGCTTTCGAGGGAGGGCGCGGCCTGGCCGGCCAGCGAGGAGACGAGCCGCTGCAGCTGGCGGACACCTGCGGCACGGTCCGTGAGGTGCAACCGCAGCACCGGCCGGCCGTGTTCGGAAAGGACCTGCGCATCGCCTGCGGCCTGGGCCGAAATCAGCTCCCCGAAGGTGAAGGGCCGCTCGGGGATGGCAAGATCCGTGGCGGAAGCGGCCGTGACCTGCAGGAAGACGCCGATCGCCGGGCCGCCTTTGTGGAACTGTCCGGTGGAGTGCAGGAACCGGGGTCCCCAGCCGAAGGTGACGGGACGGCCGCTGACGGCGGCGAGTTCGTCACGAATGCCCTCCAGCGGGGCGTAGCTGAGCCGGTCGAAATAGGCCTGCACGCTCAGGTAGCCGTCCGGACCGAGCTGGCCGAGCAGCGCCCTGACGGCCTCGGCCGCGGTCCCGGCACCGCCGAGCCATTCACCGCCACGGACCTCGATGGCCCCGTCGGTGAAGTTGGCCGGCGTTGGTTCCGGCTGCGCGTCCAGCAGTCCGCGGGCGGCTGACTTGGCAGCCTCGACGTCGGGCTGGTCGAACGGGTTGATCCCGAGCAGCCGCCCCGCGACGGCGGTGGCGAATTCCCAGGTCATCATCTGGGCCGCGAGGCCGCCAGCGATCGCGGCTTCGTTGGCGCCGAGTTTGACGTCGGCGTCGGCCGCCACCAGCCTGATCACCAGCGCGTCCTCGGCGCCGCCTGTCACCTCGGGGGCGTGCGGGCCTGCGACGACCGGCAGCACCCCGGTGCCGAGCTTGCCGGTGGACTCAGCGATGAGCTGCTCCGCCCAGTCCGCGAAGCCGGCGATCCCGGAGCCGTCCTCGGCAATGACGATCTTGTTGCGCAGCGGGTTGGTGCCGCCCAGCGCCGCGCCCAGGGCGAGGCCGATGTTCTCTGCGCTGTCGTCATTGAGGATTTCGGCGGCCTCTTCGGCCTCGTCCAGGAAGGCCTGGAGATCAACGCCGGCGAGCCCGCATGGCACCAGCCCGAAGGCTGTCAGCGCGGAGTAGCGGCCGCCGACGTGCGGATCGGCGTTAAAGACGGCGCGGTAGCCGGTCTCGCGGGCGGACTTGTCCAGCGGCGACCCCGGGTCAGTGACGATGATGATGCGGCTCTTTGCGTCGACGCCGGCCTCGGTGAAGGCGTGTTCGAAGGCCCGGCGCTGCGAATCGGTCTCCAGGGTCGAACCCGATTTGGAGGACACCACGATGGCGGTTTCCGTGAGCCGGTCCGCGAGGGCAGCGGCAACCTGTTCAGGGTCGGTGCTGTCCAGCACTGTCAGCTCGACGCCGGCGGTTCCGGCGATGACTTCGGGGGCCAGCGAGGAACCGCCCATGCCGCACAGGACGATCCGGCTGACGCCCTCGGCGCGGAGCGCGTCGCGCAGCGCCAGGATGTCCGCTACCAGCGGCTGTGAAACCGCTGCGGCCTCCACCCAGCCGAGCCGGACGGCGGCCTCGGCTTCGGCGTCGGGACCCCACAGGGTGGCGTCCTTGGCGAAGATCCTGGTGGCGATCCGGTCTTGGAGCAGGGCGGGCAGGTGCTGTTCGTGGGCGTGGCGGGCGGCGCCCGTGGCGTCGTAGCTGAGAGTGGTCATGGGGGACTAGGCGTCCTTCCGTGCAGCGGCGAGGGCTACCTCGACGTCGGCCAGCAGTTCCTTCCAGCTTGCCACAAACTTGTCCAGACCTTCGGACTCGAGTACGGCCACGACTTCGTTGTAGGAGATGCCGAGGGCGTCCAAGGCGTTCAGTGTCGCGTTCGCGTCGTCGTAGCCGCGGGTGACCGTGTCGCCGGTGATGGCGCCGTGGTCGTAGGTGGCGTTCAGGGTCTTTTCCGGCATGGTGTTCACCACGCCGGGGGCGACGAGCTCGGTGACGTACATGGTGTCCGGGTAGGCCGGGTCCTTGACGCCGGTGGAGGCCCAGAGCGGGCGCTGCGGCCGCGCGCCGGCCTCGGCGAGGAGGCCCCAACGTTCGGTGGAGAAGAGCTCCTCGTAGACCTGGTAAGCCAGGCGGGCGTTCGCAAGGCCGGCCTTGCCCTTGAGCGCCCGGGCTTCGTCGGTGCCGATCGCGTCGAGGCGCTTGTCGATTTCGGTATCGACGCGAGAGACGAAGAACGACGCCACCGAGTGGAGCTTGGACAAGTCGTGGCCGTTTTCCTTGGCCTGCTCAAGTCCGCTCTGGAAGGCGTTGATCACGGCACGGTAGCGYTCCAGSGAGAAGATCAGSGTCACGTTGACGCTGATTCCGCTGGCCAGCGTGGCGGTAATGGCCTCGAGGCCCTCAAGCGTGGCCGGGATCTTGATCAGGACATTGTCCTTGTTGACCTGGCCGGACAGTTCCTTGGCTTCGGTGATGGTGCCGGCGGTGTCCCACGCGAGGCGCGGGTCAACTTCGATCGAAACCCGGCCGTCGACCCCGTTCGTTGCGGCCGCGACCGGGGCGAAGAGATCGCAGGCGTCGGCGACGTCGGTGGTGGTGATCGAGAAGATCGTTTCCTCGACGCTGGCGCCGGCAGCGGCCATTTCCTTGATCTTGGCGTCGTAATCGGTGCCGGTGGTGATGGCGGCGTGGAAGATGCTCGGGTTCGTGGTGACCCCGACGACGTTCTTCTCTTCGATCAGTTTGCGCAGCGTGCCGGTGGCGAGGCGACCTCGGGACAGGTCGTCGAGCCAGATGGAGACGCCGGCGTCGGAGAGCTGCTGCGTGGGGGTGGAGGTGGTGTTCAAAGGTGACTCCTGAAATCGGGGGCCGCCGCCTGTTGGGGCGGCGGACCGGAAGGCGTGAAGTTTGGGTTAGGCCTGGAGGCCGGCGAGTGATTCCTTGGCAGCGGCGGCAACCGCTTCGGCGGTGATACCGAACTCCTGGAACAGGCGCTTGTAGTCCGCGGAGGCGCCGAAGTGCTCGAGGCTGACGGACCGGCCGGCGTCGCCGACGAATTCCCTCCAGCCCAGGGCCAGCCCCGCTTCCACGGAGACCCGGGCCTTGACGTCGGCGGGGAGCACGGACTCGCGGTACGCGGCGTCCTGCTTGTTGAACCATTCGACGCAGGGCATGGACACGACCCGGGTGGGGATCCCTTCGGCCTGCAGGGCTTCGYGGGCCGCCACGGCGAGCTGGACCTCGGAGCCGGTGCCGATCAGGATGACCTGGGCGGCCACCGTCTTGCCGCCGGTGGACGCTTCGGCCAAAACGTAGCCGCCCTTCGCAACGCCGGCGACGGAACCGAAGGTGTCGCCGTCGGCGTCGCCGGTACCGCGGTCCCAGGTGGGGATGTTCTGCCGGGTCAGCACGATCCCGGCCGGGTTCTGGTGGTTCTCCAGCATGACCTTCCAGGCCGCGGCGACCTCGTTCGCGTCGCCGGGGCGGACGACGTCCAGGCCCGGGACGGCGCGGAGTGAGGCGAGC
>NZ_JBFRFD010000371.1:0-3756 GCF_052114645.1 Arthrobacter sp. 2YAF22_2 | reverse complement strand
CCCCGGCGCTGATGCCACTAGTATGGCGGTAGTAGTCCGTCGTCACGCCGGAGTCCCTTTTGCACGGCGACTGTTGAGCAAGCTGGGCAACGCCCTGTGCCTCGAGAGTTGTTTTCAAACGTTTTGTCTTAGTTAGGCTGGCCTAACTAGCAAGGGGTCTGTGGCGCGGCAAAGATGAAACTGTTGCGAGAGGAGTCCTGCGATGAGCATTGTGGACAGCTTCGGTTCAAAAGGCAAACTTAATGTAGCCGGTACCGAATACGAAATTTTCCGGTTGAACTCCGTTGAAGGTGCAGAAAACCTTCCGTTCAGCCTCAAGGTATTGCTTGAAAACCTGTTGAGGACCGAGGACGGCGCCAACATCACGGCCGACCACGTCCGCGCACTGGCCGGTTGGGACCCCAACGCCCAGCCCGACACTGAAATCCAGTTCACGCCGGCGCGCGTGATCATGCAGGACTTCACTGGCGTGCCCTGCGTTGTGGACCTCGCCACCATGCGTGAGGCCGTCAAGGAACTCGGCGGCGACCCCAAGCGGGTCAACCCGCTGGCACCGGCGGAAATGGTCATCGACCACTCCGTGCAGATCGACGTCTTCGGTAACTCCGGCGCACTGGAGCGCAACATGGAGATCGAATACCAGCGCAACGGTGAGCGCTACCAGTTCCTGCGCTGGGGCCAGACCGCGTTCGACGATTTCAAGGTCGTCCCGCCCGGAACCGGCATCGTGCACCAGGTCAACATCGAGTACCTGGCCCGCACCGTCATGACCCGTGAGATTGACGGCGTGCTGCGTGCCTACCCCGACACCTGCGTCGGCACCGACTCGCACACCACCATGGTCAACGGCCTGGGCGTACTCGGCTGGGGCGTCGGAGGCATCGAAGCCGAGGCTGCCATGCTCGGCCAGCCCGTCTCCATGCTGATCCCGCGCGTCGTAGGCTTCAAGCTGACCGGGTCCATCCCGGCCGGCGCCACCGCCACCGACGTCGTCCTGACCATCACCGARMWGCTGCGCMAGCACGGCGTGGTSGGCAAGTTCGTSGAGTTCTACGGCGAAGGCGTCGCGGCYGTGCCGCTGGCCAACCGCGCCACGATCGGCAACATGAGCCCCGAGTTCGGCTCCACCGCCGCGATGTTCCCGATCGACGACGTCACCCTCGACTACCTGCGCCTCACCGGCCGGTCCGATGAGAACGTGGCCCTCGTGGAGGCCTACGCGAAGGAACAGGGCCTGTGGCAMGATCCTTCCAAGGAAATCAAGTTCTCCGAGTACCTCGAGCTGGACCTGTCCACGGTGGTCCCGTCGATCTCCGGCCCGAAGCGGCCGCAGGACCGCATCATCCTCACCGAGTCCAAGGCCCAGTTCCGCGAGGACCTGCGCAACTACGTGCAGGAAGACCTCACCGACGGCAGCCTGGACGAGGCGATCGACGAGAGCTTCCCGGCCTCGGACTCGCCGTCGTTCACCGCCTCCTCGACGCACCTCACGGAACAGGCGCCGCACGCGCACGGGCCGCACTCCAACGGACGCCCGTCCAAGACCGTCGCGGTCAAGACCGCCGACGGCCGGGAGTTCGAGCTGGACCACGGCGCGGTGTCGATCGCCTCGATCACCTCATGCACCAACACGTCCAACCCGTCCGTGATGCTGGCCGCCGCGCTGCTGGCACGCAACGCCGTCGACAAGGGCCTGACCTCGAAGCCGTGGGTCAAGACCTCCGTGGCCCCCGGCTCCAAGGTCGTCACCGACTACTACAACAAGTCGGGCCTGACCCCGTACCTGGAGAAGCTCGGCTTCTACATCGTCGGCTACGGCTGCGCGACCTGCATCGGCAACTCCGGCCCGCTCGACGCCGAGATCTCCGAGGCCATCCAGGCCAACGACCTCTCTGTCACGGCCGTGCTCTCCGGCAACCGCAACTTCGAAGGCCGGATCAACCCGGACGTCAAGATGAACTACCTGGCCTCCCCGCCGCTGGTCATCGCGTATGCCCTGGCCGGCACCATGGACTTCGACTTCGAGAACGACGCCCTGGGCCAGGACGAGTCCGGCAAGGACATCTTCCTGAAGGACATCTGGCCGAACCCCGTCGAGGTCCAGCAGGTCATCGATTCCTCGATCGACAAGGGCATGTTCGCCCGCGGCTACGAAGGCGTCTTCGAGGGCGACGACCGCTGGAAGGCACTCGACACCCCGGCCGGCGACACCTTCGCCTGGGACGAGAAGTCCACCTACGTCCGGAAGCCCCCGTACTTCGAGGGCATGAAGGCGCAGCCGGAACCCGTCCAGGACATCACCGGTGCGCGCGTGCTGCTCAAGCTCGGCGACTCGGTCACCACCGACCACATCTCCCCGGCCGGTTCCTTCAAGTCGGACACCCCGGCCGGTCAGTACCTGCTGGCCAACGGTGTGGAGCGCAAGGACTTCAACTCCTACGGCTCACGCCGTGGCAACCACGAAGTCATGATCCGCGGCACCTTCGCGAACATCCGGATCAAGAACCAGCTCCTCGACGGCGTCGAGGGCGGCTTCACCCGCGACTTCACGCAGGCTGACGGCCCGCAGGCCTACGTCTACGACGCCGCGCAGAACTACCAGGCCGCCGGCACCCCGCTGATCGTCCTGGCCGGCAAGGAGTACGGTTCCGGCTCGTCCCGTGACTGGGCCGCCAAGGGCACCGCACTGCTGGGCGTAAAGGCCGTTGTCGCCGAGAGCTACGAGCGCATCCACCGCTCCAACCTGATCGGCATGGGCGTCCTGCCGCTGCAGTACCCGGCCGGCCAGAACGCCGCCAGCCTGGGCCTGACCGGCACGGAAACCTTCGCCGTCGAGGGTGTCACCGCCCTCAACGAGGGCACCACGCCGAAGACCCTCAAGGTCACCGCGACGGCCGAAGACGGCTCCACCACGTCCTTCGATGCGGTCCTGCGCATCGATACCCCGGGCGAAGCCGACTACTACCGCAACGGCGGCATCCTGCAGTACGTACTGCGCCAGATCTCCGCCCACTAGCGGCAGTCCAGCAGCACCGCAGCGCAGCGCGAACGCCCCGGCCCGTCCCCGACGGACCGGGGCGTTCGCGTCTCCGGACCCCGGTCCGGCGCCGGGGCCCGCTTCGAGGCGTTAGAGTTAAACGGCATGTCTACCACCCGAAGGAGGGGCCGTTGGGAATCTTGGAGACCATCCGGGGTCCGCAGGACCTGAGCAAGTTGTCCCAGGCGCAGCTGGACCAGCTGGCAGGCGAGGTCAGGGAATTCCTGATCGGCAACGTCTCCCAGACGGGAGGCCACCTCGGGCCGAACCTCGGCGTCGTTGAACTCACCATCGCGCTGCACCGGATCTTCGATTCCCCCCGCGACAGCATTGTCTTCGACACCGGCCACCAGTCCTACGTGCACAAGCTCCTCACCGGACGCCAGGATTTCAGTACGCTACGCCAGCAGGGCGGCCTGTCCGGCTACCCGGACCGGGCGGAGTCCGAACACGACATCGTCGAAAGTTCGCATGCCTCCTCGTCGCTGTCCTGGGCCGACGGCATCTCCCGCGCCCGCCAGCTGACCGGCGACGGCGACCGCTACGTGATCGCCGTCGTCGGCGACGGCGCCCTGACCGGCGGCATGGCCTGGGAGGCGATCAACAACATCGCGGCGGACAAGAAGCGCCGGGTCGTGATCGTAGTGAACGACAACGGCCGCTCCTACGCGCCGACCGTCGGCGGCGTCGCCGACTACCTGGCCTCGCTGCGCCCCACC
>NZ_JBFRFD010000370.1:0-3756 GCF_052114645.1 Arthrobacter sp. 2YAF22_2 | reverse complement strand
GCCGTACCGGGCCGACGCGGAAACGGTCCGATTCAGGGGCGCGGAACCCCTAACGGCCGGGAAACGTTAACCTTCCCATGGCCTTCCGGACGCTTTGAAATCACCGTCCGGAAATACCTTTGCAATAAAGCAGGTGCATGCTGGAAAGGACTCCCGATCGAGTCGCCGTTGTGAGAGAGCAGGGTTGCCGTGAATCCATTGATCATTCTGACCGCAGTCACCGCCCGGCGCGATGGCGGCCGGCCCGGCGCGGCAATCCGGCCGATCCGGGCCGCCGACTTCGATGAGCTGTCCGCGATGTACCGGGATTCGTACGCCGACAGCCTGCCCCAGCCTGCGGACCGGACGTCCGGCTGGATCAACGCCCTGCTCGACGGAGCCGAGGGCCGGCACGTTCCGGAGGCTTCCGCGGTGGTGGCGGGCCCGGACGGACAGCTCGCGGCCGCCATCATCGTCACCGAGCCAGTTCCCGGCAGCGCGGGCGACTGGGATTCGGTGATCGCCGAACTGTTTACCCACCCCGAGCATCGCCGGCAGGGGTTGGCCGAGGAGCTGCTGGGGCACTGCCTGCACGTGCTGTACACCCTGGGCCGCTCCAGGGTGGCGGTCACAGTGGACAGCGGAAATTCAGCCGCCCTGGCGTTCTACCTGTCCCGCGATTTCCGCCGTGCGGCCGACGACTACGAAGACTGAGACCTGGCCGGCCCGGTCCTGCCGGTTCCCTTCCGCGCCGGACCGGGCCGGTGCTAGCTTGGGCGGATGGACGTCCTAGACTGGCTGCTCGACTCCGATCCCGCAATCCGCTGGCAGGTGTTGCGCGATCTGACGGACGCCCCCGCGCAGGTCGTGGCAGCCGAACGGGCGCAGGTCGCGGCCCGCGGCTGGGGCGCCCGTCTGCTTGCGTTGCAGGGCGGAGACGGGCAGTGGGACGGCGGCACGTACTACCCCTGGCCGTTCGATGAATCAGAGCGGGGCCAGCCCTGGACCGCGACTACCTACACGTTGCTGTTGCTCCGCGACTTCGGACTCGATCCCGGCAGCGGTGAGGCTCGCGCCGCCGTCGCGAGCGTCCGCGACCGCAGTCGCTGGGAAGAGGACGGCCAGCCCTTCTTCGAGGGCGAGGTAGAGCCCTGCGTCAACGGCATGGCTGTCGCCCTGGGCGCTTACTTCGGCGAGAACGTCGACGGCATCGTCACCCGGCTGCTCGCCGAACAGCTCGACGACGGCGGCTGGAACTGTGAGGCGGAACGCGGCTCGACGCGCTCCTCGTTCGACACCACGATCAATGTCCTCGAGGGGCTACTGGAGTACGGCCGTGCCCATGCCGATGTGCCCGGGCTGGCTGCGGCCCGGCAGCGCGGTGAGGAATACCTGCTCGAGCGGGGCCTGCTTCGGCGGAAAAGCAACGGAGAACTGATCGACCCGGCATGGCTGCGGTTCTCCTACCCGACCCGCTGGCACTACGACGTGCTGCGCGGCCTCGAGTACTTCCGGGCCGCCGGCAGCGTTCCGGACGCACGGCTCGGCGAGGCCCTTGACCTGGTGCGCTCGAAACGCCTGCCCGGCGGGACGTGGCTGCTGGAAAACAGCCATCCGGGACGGATCCACTTTCCACTGGACGAGGGAGACGGCCGCCCCGGCCGCTGGAACACCTTGCGGGCCCAGCGCGTGCTCAACTGGGCCGAAGGCGCCTGACTTGTTTGTAACTTCGATGGAAATATGGCTAGATTTGACTCAACGCATCGAGCATTCCGGGGGGAAGTATGAACAAGGCGCAGCGCCGCGCTCACATGGAACCGCCCTGCCCGGCCTGCGGCGCGCGGGTGGTCCCGACCTGGAAGGACGAACGTCCCCGGACGGAACGCCAGCCGGACTGGCAGGTAAGCGCCAGGCAGTGCAGCAGCCTGAGCTGCGAGCTCAACGACCCGCAGCAGTGGTGAAGGCTCGGCTGTCCGGCGACATGGCGCCGTCGTGACAGTCCGGAGCGCCGGTCTGCTGCTGTACCGCCGCGCGACAGCCTCGCCGCTGGAGCTGTGGATCGCCCACATGGGCGGCCCGTTCTGGGCCCGCAAGGATGCCGCGGCCTGGTCCATTCCGAAAGGCGAATTCACCGGCAACGAGGACCCGCTGGCAGCCGCGCACCGCGAGTTCGCGGAGGAAATCGGTACACCGGCGCCGCCCGCCGATTACTTCCCGCTGGGAAGCTTCCGGCAGGCCTCGGGCAAAGTCATCACGGTCTTCGCGGCAGAAGTCGAGTTCCAGCCGGAGCGGATTGTGAGCAACACCTTTCCGCTGGAATGGCCGCGGGGATCCGGCACTGTCCGCGAGTACCCCGAGATTGACGACGCCGCGTGGGTCCCCGAGGCCGAAGCCCGCACCAAGTTGGTGCGCGGCCAACTCCCAGTCCTGGACGCGCTCATCCGGCACGTGCGGGGCGACGGTGGAAATAAGTCCTTGTCACGAACGTGACAAGCAATATGCATGGATTGTCACACTACGCCCGATTAATGTAACGAACTGTCAGTTTCACAGGACTTCGGATCGGGAGCGACCATGCGCCATCTGATAGGACATCGACTGTCCGCCTTCACGGCGGCGCTGGCTCTAGGCGTGACAGGCGCCGCGGTGGCCGGTCCCGCGGCCGCCGACCCGCGCACACCACCGAGAAGACCCCGACGGCCAGCATGGCCGAGCCGGACTTCATCGCAGCCTACGGAAAGCAGCTCGCGCCGTTCGGCCATCAGTTGACGCCGTCCGGGGACGCGTTCACATCCGCAGCCGAGATCGGCGCCGCTACTGCCATCGAGTTCGGGCCGGGTGGGAAGATGATCGCCGCGGCCGAGCCGGTCCGGCGCGGCGGGGGCTCCGCAATGGTGCTGAACCGCTCGAGGTAGGCTCCGGCAAGACGGGCCGGCCGGGACCGCTAGTCCTGCGGCCGGCCCGCGTTCAGGCCTTTGACGTAGGCGGCCTGCCCCACGTGTTGCAGGCAATCGGCGAGGGTACTGACCAGCCGCACGCCGAGGCTGACGGGCGGGTCCCAGCGGGTGTCAACGATCCGGTCCAGGTCTTCGTCATCCAGGGTTTTCAGGAATCCAACCGTCTGCCGGTGGACGGCGTCGTAGTAGGCAAGCAGCAGCTCGGGCGCAGCCTGTACGGCGTCGACTTGGCCGGAGCTGTGGCCGTAGCCGGTGTCCCGCGGGGACAGCGGGAGGTCGAAACGGTCGGCGAAGCCCTGGGAACTCCAGACCTGCTCGAGGCCGGCGGCGGAGGCGAGCTGGACGTCCTCCACCCGGCCCAGGTGCCAGAGGAGCCAGGTGATCGAGTTTCCGTTGCCCGCCGGCCGCCGGGCCGCGGCCGCAGCGTCGACCCCCTCGAGCGTGGCGGCCACGGTCTGGCGGATCCGGCCAAAGGCGTCCAACAGCAGATCTTCGGTTTTCACTACAGGTTCCTCCCGTGCGTTGTCGCTACGCCCCATGCTTGCACGGGGACCCGCCGGCGAGCCAGAGGGAGTCCTGCAGCAGAACACGCAACGCGGGGTCACCCGGCGCCGGTCCGAGTCCTCGGACCGGCGCTGAATGACCCCGCGTTGGGCGGGAGGGCTGTCAGGCGGAGACCCGGTCAGCCTGCGCGGCGCGGACTGCCGGCACGCCGTCGCCGTCCTGGCCGTACAGCCAGTCGTTGTACTGGAAATCCCCGTCCTTGCGGCTCTTGAACAGCAGGTTGCGCAGCGTGCGGGCGAGGCCCGAAACGTGCCAG
>NZ_JBFRFD010000369.1:0-3759 GCF_052114645.1 Arthrobacter sp. 2YAF22_2 | reverse complement strand
ATCTGGTGATGCTGTGCCTATGGGAGTCGAGCCCCCGCTCCGTCCGTGACATCAGCGACGCCCTGGCCCAGGAACCGGCCACCATATCGCCGCTGCTCCGGCGGCTCGAAGCGGCAGGCCACATCAGCAGGCAGCGGGCCGAGGGCGATGAGCGCAGCCTCGCCGTACGCCTGACCCCCAGCGGCGCAGCGCTGCGGCAGCAGGCCACGGCGGTCCCCGGCATCATGATGGCCCGGCTTGGCCTGACCCGCGAAGAGGTCGGCGAACTGCACACCTCGATGATGCGGCTTATCGCCGCCACCCGGTCAGCCGGGGCCGGAACGGTGGCTTAGGACCCGCACCCAGCCAGCCCGAGTCCGTCCCAACTCCCGCCCCGCCCACCGTTCCAGGTCCGCGCCGCGGCGCTAGAATTGGGTGACACCAAGGAGAACCGCCAATGCGCAAGACCCTGTTCCCCGCCCTGTTCGTCCTGCTGGCGGCGGCTGGCCTGACCGCCTGCTCGCCCGGCGGCTCCGGCCAAGGCGCCCCCGCCGGGTCGGGCACAGCGTCGGCCAGCGCCCCCGCCTCGGGCACTCCGTCCGCCGACGCCGAAGCCACCTCCCCGGCACCATCGCCGTCGGCCACAGCCCCCGCTGCCGGCCCCGGCCAGGGCAACGCCGAGCTGGCCATCATGATCAAGCCCTCCGCCAGCGGCCAGGCCGTCAATTACACGCTGGTCTGCCAGAACGGGGTTCCGGCCGCGGAAAGCCAGCACCCGACCGCGGCGGCGGCCTGCACCGCACTGAAGGGTAACGCCGCGCTCCTGAGCCCCGCACCGCGCACCGCGGACAAGGTATGCACCCAGCAGTACGGCGGCCCGCAAGAGGCCACCGTCACCGGCTCCGTGGACGGCACGGCCGTCGAGGCAAAATTCAGCCTGCGGGACGGCTGCGAAATCGCCCTGTGGACAGCCGCCAAGGATGTCCTGGGATCAACCGGCGGGGCTGTCTAAACTGTTGCATCTCCCGCAGGACGACTGGCTGCCGCGCGAAGCCGCCCACCAGCAGCGCGTCCGGACCTATTCTGATCCCTACCTCGCCCGGAGGTCGGCCGGCCGAAAGCACCCGGTGGAGGATTTCCTCTTCACCTACTACACGCAAAAGCCGGGCCAGCTGCTGCGCTGGCACCCGGGCGCCGGCGTCGTACTGTCCGGCCCGGCGGCAGCATCCCGCACCGGCTGGAAGTATTACCGCGCCCCCGACTCCGCCGAACGCGCCGCAGCGGGATTGGCGCCTGGCACGGATGCCGTGACGGTCGACGTCGAACGGTTCCTCGACGAACGGCGCGACGCCGTGCAGTTCGCCGGCGTCATCCTCGCGGGGACCCTGGCCCGGCCCGCGCAGTTTGGCTGTTTCGGGCTGCACGAATGGGCGATGGTCTACCGGCAGGACAAGTTCGAGCTGCGGCACGAGTACCTGAAGCTGCGGCTCGGTTCCGAGCGGACCGACCGGGTGGTCGAGGAGAACCGGATCCGCTGCTCGCATTTCGACGCGTTCCGCTTCTACACCCCGGACGCGGCGCCGCTGAACAGCCTGCAGCCAAGCCGCGAGAACCAGCGGACCATGGAGCAGCCCGGCTGCCTGCACGCGAACATGGACCTCTACAAGTGGGCCTACAAACTTTCCCCAGCGCTGCCCGGGGAGCTGGTCATGGACTGCTTCGAGCTGTCCTGGCAGATCCGCGCGATGGACATGCGCGCCTCCCCCTACGAGCTGAGTGAGTGGGGTTACCCGCCCATCCGGATCGAGACGCCGGACGGCAAGGCCGAATACGTGGAGCAGCAGCGGACCTTCGCCGCCGCCTCACAGGAACTGCGCCAACGGCTGCTCCGCGAACTCACCCCGCTGCTCACGGCCGCGGGCGCCGCCACTCCCCCGCCCCAAGAAGGACGCCATGACTGACCCGACCGGAACAAGCGACCCGCACGACGTCGACCTCTCGATCCGGCTGACCGAGGCGCCGGGCGCCGCCGAGTTCAGCTTCCGCCTGGTCGCCGACGGCGGCACGGCCGCACCCGGCTCGACCCTGCCGGACCCTGCCGCCGCGCTGGAGTCCCTCCGGCAACACGGCGAGGAAGTCTTCTTCCCGCAGCCCGGACCGCCGAAGCTGTGCACCCAGCAGTACGGCGGCCCGCAGGTAGCCGTGGTCACGGGCCGCTATCTGGGCCGGGAAGTCCACAGCGAGTTCAGCCGCACCGACGGCTGCCAGATCGCGCGCTGGCGGGCCATGGCGCCTCTGCTGGGCGGCACCACGGGCGCCACGGGCGCCGTCTGAGGCGCGGGCAGAGCAGGGCCTGGCCTCAGGGGTCCCGGGGTTAAACGGCAATGGCCGGCGGTTGGACCGCCGGCCATTGCTGTTCTCATGTGCTGCTAGATGGCGTTGTTAGGGCCGTCCGCGGGATCCTGCGGAACCACCTTGGCCTGTTCCTTCTTGACCTTGGCGCCCTTCTCCAACTGTGCGGCGTCGCCGCTACCCTCCTCATCCCCGGGGCCGGCGTTGCTCGCCGGGTCCTCGGACGTGGGGGCCACGACGGTGGTGCCCGCGGGGCTCACCATGACAGCGACGAAGGTCGGCTCGCTGGCCCCGGCAAAGGTGATCCGGCCGATGTAGGAGCCGGCCGCGAGACCCGTCCAGTTCAGCGTGACCTTACCGGCCTTGCCGTTGGTCAGCTTCAGCGGGTTCGGCGACAGCGAGGCGTTGCCCACGTTGGCGCCGAGTACCGCCGCCTCGACGGAGGCCTTGGTCGCCTTACCACCCGGGCTGGAGTACAGGTTCGCGTAGATGGTGTACGTGCCTGCGGCCGGATTCGGAATCGACAAGGTCTCGCTCGAGGACGATGTCGCCACCTGCTCGACACCGCGCGGGGTGACGACGTACATGTCGAAGTCCGCGCCCGGGTCGGAGGAGATGACCGAGAACTTCGCCAGCGGCACCCCGGCCGGAACGTTGACGGTCTTAATGAACGTCGAGGCGTCGGCCTCGGCGGTGAACGGACCCGGGACCAGTTCGACGGCGGTCGCGTCGGCCTTGGAAAGGCCGTCCAGCGTCATGTTGGTGCGGTCGTTGGTGCCGGAGACGACCTTGATGTCACCGGAGCCGGTAGCCGAACTGGTGGTAAGCGTGACATCCTTTGGCGCCACAACGGACTGCGGACGGACGGAGACCGGCGAGGTTACGGTCTTGCCGGCACCCTCCCAGGTCAGCGAACCCATCGCGAACTTACCCAACGCCGCACCCTGGTTTTCAAAGGTGACCTTGAAGGTTCGCTGCTCGCCCGCTGCCTTGAAGTTCAGAGCGGCCGGAGCCACGCTGACCTTGATGCCCGGGACATTCGCCGAGACCTTGTAGACGCCCGGGGTCAAGGCGGTCACCGTACGGGTGACCTCGATCTTGCCGGTGAGGTTGCCCAGCGAGAAGGACGGAACGTTCATGTCCCTGGCCTTGGTGCTGGTCGGCTGCTTCATGTCCACGCCGGTGCCCTGGATGAACTTCTTGTAATCGCTGAGGTCGGCGTCGTAGACCAGACCCGGATCCACCATGCGGGCCGGATCGACCTCGCCCGCGCCAGTGGCGTGGACGTCGGTGTCCTTGGACCCGTCGGCGAGCTTGACCTCGGACGCGGTCGTCATCATGGCGGACTTCACCATGGCCGGCGACCAGCCCGGGTTCTTACCCAGCAGCAGCGCGCCGAAGCCGGCAACGTGCGGTGCGGCCATGGAG
>NZ_JBFRFD010000368.1:0-3770 GCF_052114645.1 Arthrobacter sp. 2YAF22_2 | reverse complement strand
TTCCCGGAGTCGCTCAGCAACTGGTATACGCGGCAGACGGCAAGCACGGAAGCGGTGTCCATGGCACCAGTGTAGGCCCGGCCTAGGAGGGAGTTCCGGGAACGTAGGATGCTTCCATGAGCAGTGTTGGAGCAATTGACGTGTCCGATGTCCTGGCGATCGATTCCCTGTTGAGCGCCGACGAGCTGGCGGTGCGGGAAAAGGTCCGCGATTTCACCAGCCAGCGGATCCGTCCGGCCATCGCCGGCTGGTACGACGACGGCGTCTTCCCACTGGATCTCGCGCCGGAACTGGGCGAGCTCGGCGTGCTGGGCATGCAACTGCAGGGCTATGGCTGCCCAGGCCGCTCCGCCGTGGAATACGGCTTGGCCGCGATGGAGCTCGAAGCCGGTGATTCCGGTATCCGCACCTTCGTCTCGGTGCAGGGGTCCCTCGCCATGACGGCGATCCACCTGTGGGGTTCGGAGGAGCAGAAGCAACAGTGGCTCCCGCGGATGGCCGCCGGCGAGCTGATCGGCTGCTTTGCCCTCACCGAGCCCACGGCCGGCTCGGACCCGGCCGCCATGCAGACCTTCGCCCGCCGGGACGGCACCGGCGACGACGCCGGCTGGGTCCTTGACGGAGCCAAGCGCTGGATCGGACTCGCCTCCGTGGCGGACGTGCTGGTGGTGTGGGCGATGACCGACGACGGCGTGCGCGGCTTCCTGGTCCCCGCCGGCTCCCCGGGTGTCACCGCGACGCCGATCGGTCAGAAACTGTCGATGCGCGCCTCGATCCAGTGCGATGTCACGTTCGACGCGGTCATGCTGGGCCCGGAGGCGCTGCTGCYGGAGGCCCGGGGGCTGCGCGGACCCTTCAGCTGCCTGAACGAGGCACGGTATGGGATCGCCTGGGGCGCGATGGGCGCGGCCCGGGACTCCTACGAGGCGGCACTGAGGTATTCGCAGGAGCGGCTGCAGTTCGGCAGGCCGCTGGCCGGGTACCAGCTCACCCAGGAAAAGTTGGTCAACATGCTGCTCGAAATCCAGAAGGGCACGCTGGTGGCACTGCAGCTGGGCCGGCTCAAGGATGTCGGGAAGCTGCGGCCGGAGCAGATTTCGCTGGGCAAGTTGAACAACGTCCGGGAGGCGATCGCGATTGCCCGCGAGGCCCGCACCATCCTGGGCGGGAACGGCATCACCCTCGACTATTCACCGCTGCGGCACGCCGCCAACCTTGAGTCGGTGCGCACCTATGAGGGCACCGATGAGGTGCACACCCTGGTCCTGGGCCAGCACATCACCGGGCTGGCCGCGTTCCGCTGACGGCTCGGGTGGGGTGACACTTTAAGGCAGTGTTCGGCAGCAGCATTGCCGTCATCTGCCACCTCGGCGGGGTCCCCCGGCACCCTCAGGCCGAGAAGCCGCCGTCGGCCTTGACCAGCTGGCCGGACACCCAGCGGCCCTCCGGCGAGAGCAGGAACGCCACGGTCCCGGCAACGTCCGCAGGAGTGCCCAGCCGGCCGCCGGGCTGCCGGCGGGCCAGCTCCTCACGCAGTGGCCCGTCCATCCAGCCGGTGTCCACCGGTCCCGGGTTGAGGGCATTGGCGCTGATTCCGAGCGGGCCCAGCTCCCTGGCTGCGGCAATCACGATCCGGTCCAGGGCGCCTTTGGACGCCCCGTAGGGCAGGTTGAACGCGGTGTGGTCGCTGGTCAGTGCCACGATCGCGCCGCCGTCGGCCGGTGCCTGCCGGGCGAATGCCGCGATCAGCTGCCAACTGGCGCGGGTATTGACGGCAAAGTGCCGCTCAAAGCTCGCCACGGACGTGTCCAGGATGCCGGAGTCCACGGACTCCGCGTGGCTGAGCACGAGCCCCTGCACGGTGCCGGCCCGCGCCGCCGTCTCGGCCATCAGCCGGTCCACGGCCTGCGGGTCCTCGAAGTCGGCGGCCACTGCCGCCACCGAGGCTCCGGTCGCCTGCAGTTCCGCGGTGAGGCGTTCGACGTCGTCCGGCTGGACACCCCAGGGCATCCGGGTGTCGTAGTCCTGCCAGTACGTGAGCACCAGGTCCCAGCCGTCGGCGGCGAGCCGTCGCGCTATGCCGGCCCCGAGGCCCGCGAGCCGTCCGACGCCGGTCACGAGGGCGGTCTTGCGATCCGCGGCCGGGGATTCCGGCGTCGTCAAAGTGGGATGCGGGGCCATGCGGCTCAGCCTAGCGTGACGGGCCGGACGGCAGGCTCGTGGCCCGGGGCAGATTCACTGCCCCGGTCGACGGGCGGGGCAACGGAGCCGCGCCGGAGGACCAGCAACCAGCACAGCATGAGGGCAAGTGCGCAAAAGACGCCTGCGCTGGAGGCCATAATCCAGAGCCCGGGGGTCTGGAGATCGAGGTTCTGCGCGCCGAGAGCGGTGCCGATCGTCTTCGGCGAGAAGAGGAACACGAGCACGGAGACGCCCAGCACTGCGCCCATGAGCCAGCGCGTGCGGCGATAGCGGTGCGCGGTTTCACGTAGGGTCCAGGCGAACGCGGGGAGGACGACGGCGACCCACACCCAGTGGTGGGACCAGGAGATGGGGCTAATGAGCAGCATGGTCAGTGCCGTCGCCGAGATGGCGACCACCCGGGCGCCCTGCTCGCTGGCGGATTTGATGATGCCGGCGGCCAGGGCCACGACCAGCAGGCTGAGCACCAGCCAGGGGGCGGTGACGGCTGCCTCCGGGACGCCGAAGTGCAGCAGGGCGCCTTTGAGCGACAGGTTGTCGACGTAGCCCGCCCCGCCGATCCGGGAGGTGTCCGGCAGGACGTGGAGCCAGAACTGCAGCGATTCCGCCGGGCGCAACAGCCCGCCGACCAGGACCGTGGCGAAGAATCCCGCGGCCATGTTCCGGAGGCCGCGCCAGTCCTTGCGGACCAGGAAATAGAGTCCAAAGACCAGCGGTGTCAGCTTGATGCCTGCGGCGACGCCCACCAGGAACCCGCTGCCGGGGACGCCGCGGGCCCAGCGGGGATTCCGGGCCAGCAGATCCGCGGCCATCAGGCCCATCAGCAGGATGTTGATCTGCCCGAATGCCAGAGTCTCACGCCAGGGGCCGAGGTTGAGCACGGCCAGGACCAGGACGGCGGCGGCCCAGGAGTTGGCCGGGGAGCGGAAGGTGGCGCGCCAGTCTGCCTTGGCATTCCAGTAGCGGACCCCGCGGACCGCGACCCAGAGCCCGATAATGACGCCTGCGCCGTTGAACCAGTTCAGCGCCAGTTTCTCCGGCACCCGGGCCAGCAGGCTGAAGAGCAGGGCGGCGAAGGGCGGGTAGGTGAACGGCAGCCCGGGTCCGCCGGACCAGTCAACGTTGCCCTGGTAGAGGTCCGAGGGTGTCGGGCCCGCATCGTTGAGGATCTTGCCGCCGTACCAGTAGACGCTGAAGTCGAGCCCTTGCTCGCCCCAAACGGCCAGCCAGTGCCACGCCGCGTACGCCACGACCGCCACGGCCAGGGGAAGGAGCACGGCCGCGAGACTGGCACGGACGGAACGTACCCTGATGCGGCTCGGCGCCGGCCGGGGCGCGGCCGGGATTCCAGCCGGGCCTCCTGTCTGGATGCGTGGCGGGACTCCGGCCGGCGGGGCGAGCGGGTTTTCGGCGTCGAGCAATGACATGTGTGCTTCCCCCCAATATTTGCTGCCGCGGGACGAAAGTGCAGCGAGCCGGCAGCGGCTGCCCCGGTCCCCGCCGTTCATCCTACCGAGTCGTCAGGCCGGGACAGGGACCCTGGTCTTCTGTCCGGTGTCCTTGCGGAT
>NZ_JBFRFD010000367.1:0-3780 GCF_052114645.1 Arthrobacter sp. 2YAF22_2 | reverse complement strand
CCGTTTCCCGCATCTGCACGGCGATCTGGTCACCTTCGTGGCCGAGGATGACGTCTGGATCGCGCCCCTCGGCGGCGGCCGGGCCTGGCGGGTTTCCTCGCTGCAGTTGCCCGCCCGTAACCCCCGTTTCACCCCCGACGGCCAGCGTCTGGTGTGGACCGTCATCCAGGGGACGGCGCCGGAGGTTGTCACCGCCGACGTCGACGGCGGCGGGTACCGGCAGCTCAGCTACTTCGGCCACGGCTCCACCAAGGTGAAGGGTTTCACCCCGGGCGGCGACGTGGTGGTCACGAGTGCGTTCCGGCAGGCGGACAGCCGCCTCACGCACGCCTACAGCCTGCCGGTCGCCGGCGGCTGGGCCGCGGAACTGCCGTTCGGACCGGTCGAGTCCGTGGCCTTCGGCACCGTGGTCGGCGACGAGCGCCCGGTGGTCCTGGCCAGCGTGTTGTCCCGCGAACCGGCCTGGTGGAAGCGTTACCGCGGCGGCGCCGCCGGCAAACTGTGGATCGACGCAGACGGCAACGGCGAATTCGAACGGCTCGCGCCGGAACTTGACGGCAACCTCACCGACCCCATGTGGGTCCAGGGCAGGATCGCCTTCCTTTCCGACCATGAGGGCTACGGCAACCTCTACTCCGTGCTGCCCAACGGCACGGATCTGCGCCGCCACACGGACCACGAGGACTTCTACGTCCGGCACGCAGCCACCGACGGCCGCCGCGTGGTCTTTGAATCCGCCGGCGAGCTGTGGCTCCTGCCCGGCCTCGACGCCGACGCCGAGGCCGTCAAGCTGGATATCACGCTGGGGTCCGCCTCGCAGTCCCGGCGCCCGTCCGCGCTGAAGCCCTCCCGCCACCTCGGCGACGTCATCCCCGACCACACCGGGGAATCCAGCGCCGTGGAAGCCCACGGAACCCTGCACTGGTTGCGGCATAAGGACGGCCCCTCACGCATCGTCGAGGCCACTCCGGGAGTCCGCGCCCGGCTGCCGCGCCCCTTCGGCGCCGGCCGGATCGCCTACATCGCAGACCATGAGGGAGCCGAAGCGCTCTACCTGAAGCCCATCGCCGCGCCCGTCACCGGCCACGCCCAGCGCGGCCAGGCGGCCGCCCCGGCGACAGTCGCCGCGCCGGAGGCCACCGAGGCCCCGCGGGACACCGACGCCGCGGCGTCGCTGCCCCGGCCGGTCCCCGCCGCCGCCCTGACCGGGCAGGGTGCCCCCGCCCCCGCTGCCGTCGTCGCTGCGGATGCCGCCCCCGGCGCGGCTCAGGACGTCGCAACCCAGGACGGTGCAAGCCACGACGGCGGAGCCGGCGACGGAGCGCCCGGCGGAGCCACCCCCGCGATGGAGCGTGCCGCGGCCGGCCAGCCGACCCGGATCGACTTCCCCACGCCGAGCCGGGCCAGCGCCATGGAGGCAAGCCCCGACGGCAACTGGATCGCCGTCGGCACCTCCTTCGGCGACATCTACCTAGCGGACACGCGCACCGGCGCCCTCACACTGCTGAGCAGCATCGGCGAGGGCAGCATCGACGGGTTCAGCTGGTCGCCCGACTCCGCATGGCTGGGTTGGGCCGAGCCGGTCACTTCCTTCGGCTCCCGCACCCGGCTGCGTCTTGCCGGGATCCCCGCCGCCGGCCAGCAGACGGACACGGAGCAGCAGGACGGCGCGGCACCCCCCGCCATCATCGATGTCACCGACGGCCGCTTCCGGGACGAGTCGCCGGCCTTCACCCCGGACGGCAAATTCCTCGCCTTCCTGTCCAACCGCAGCTTCGACCCGGTCTACGACGGACACTCCTTCGACTTGTCCTTCCCGAGTCCGATCAAGCCCTACCTCGTGGCTCTGGCCGCCGACACGCCGTCGCCGTTCGGGCCGAGCGTCGCGMTCCCGGACGTCCCGGCAGCCGCCGGCGCCGCCGCAGGATCTGACGCCGCGGGTCAGGGGACCGGCAAGGACAAGGGGGCGGACGCCGCCGGGTCGGTGGTCAGGGTCGACGCCCAGGGGCTCGCGCACCGCGTCATCAACGTCCCCGTCCCGCAGGGCAACTACTCCGGCCTCTCTGCCGCCGACGGCGCCCTGCTCTGGCTCGACCACGAGCTGGCCGGCGTCACGGGAGAGGGCCGGGCCAGCCTGGAAGACAAGAACGCGGCACCGAGCCTGGTCCGGTTTGACCTCGCCAACCGCCGCAGCACCACGATCGTGGAGGCGCTGGACAGCTACCGGCTCACCGGCGACGGCGAAAAGGTCGTCCTGGTCCAGGACAAGCAGATCCGTGTCGTGCCCACCGCCGCCAAGGCCGACGAAGAGTCCGGCCAGCTGGTAAAGGTGGAGCTGAACCGCATCCGGGTCCAGCTGGATCCGGTCAGCGTCTGGGGCCAGGCCTTCGACGAGGCCTGGCGGCTGCAGCGGGACTTCTTCTGGACCGAGGACATGGCCGGCCAGGACTGGGATTCCGTGCACGCCCGCTACCGGCCGGTCGTGGACCGGCTCGGCTCGCACGACGACCTGGTGGACCTCCTCTGGGAACTCCACGGCGAACTGGGAACCTCCCACGCCTACGTCCGTCCCGCCCTCGTGACGGAGAACGGCAGCAACGGCCAGGGTCGTCTCGGCGCCGACCTCGCCTTCACCGGCGAGGGCTGGGAAATCACCCGGATCCTTGCGGGGGAGTCCTCCGACCCGCTGGCCACCTCGCCGCTGACCCGGCCCGGCGCGGACGCCAGGCCCGGCGACGTCCTGCTGGCCGTCGACGGCGTCGAGCTCTCCGAAGCGCTGACCCCGGCCATGCAGCTGGCTGGCGCCGCCGGCCGCGCCGTCGAGCTCACCCTGCTCAACGGCGCCGGACACGGCCCGCGAGCCGGGGAGCAGCGCCGCGTCGCCGTCGTGCCGGTCAAGGACGAGGAACGGCTGCGCTACCAGGAATGGGTCGCGGGCAACCGGCGCACCGTGCGGGAAGCCTCACAGGGCACCTTCGGATACCTGCACATCCCGGACATGATGGCCAACGGCTGGGCGCAGTTGCACCGCGACCTGGACACCGAGACCTCCCTCGACGGCCTGATCGTGGACGTCCGCCGAAACCGCGGCGGCCACACCTCGCAGCTGGTGGCCGAGCTGATCGGCCGCAAGGTGACCGGGTGGAGCATGCCGCGGGGCGAGCGTCCGAGCACCTACCCGCACCACGCCCCGCGCGGCCCGGTCATCATCCTGACCGACGAATTCGCCGGCTCCGACGGCGACATCATCACCCAGGTCTCCAAGCTGCGCGGCATCGGGCCGGTCATCGGCACCCGGACCTGGGGCGGCGTCGTCGGTATTGACAACCGCTTCGCCCTCGCGGACGGCACGGGCGTCACCCAGCCCCGCTACGCCACCTGGTTCACCGGCGGGGTGGGCTGGGGCGTCGAAAACCACGGCGTCGCTCCCGACATTGAGGTCGTCTTCCCGCCGCACGCCTACGCGGCCGGCACGGACCCGCAGCTGGAGTACGGCATCGGCGCGCTCAAGGAAATGATTCAGGAGCTCCCGACCGACCGGCCGCCGCTTCGTGCGGGCTACCGCAAGGTGCTGCCGGGCCCGCTGCCGGCCCGCCGCACGCAAAACTAGCGCACACAGCAGAAGGCCTCCGCCCCGTAAAATCCGGAGCGGAGGCCTTCGGCGTATCCGGGCGCGCCGACTGCTAGGAGGCCAGGCTGGCGTCCAAGGTGATCTTGATGCCGGTGAGGGCAGCCGAGACGGGGCAACCGGTCTTGGCTTCCTCGGCAATGCGCTGGAAC
>NZ_JBFRFD010000366.1:0-3785 GCF_052114645.1 Arthrobacter sp. 2YAF22_2 | reverse complement strand
CCATAAGCCGTGGGCATGGTCAACATCCTTCCACGAGCACCAGCTCGCTAGGTCAAGGAGTCAACAAAACCGGGGGCAGTCCCCTTCGCAGATGAGCGTGGTTAGGGCAATCTGAGACTGGCGCCGCGGGATGGGCCGTTCCCGGTTCGGCGTGGTGCGACGGAAAAGAGGTCAGGGCCTCTTTGAATTGGTAGCGACCAAGCAACCAATATCCAAAAAGAGACCCTGACATGACTAACTCTATGTCTTGTTCCCATGGCCGCTGGTGCACGCGCGCGGATGCGCTGCTCGGTGTCGAAGGCGTCCACCTCAGCTCCGTCACGGCAACTGCGGCCGGCCTGGTTCTGGGCGTCGAAACCGGTGAGGACCTCACCGGTTGCCCTGACTGCGGTGTCGTCGCTGTCGGCCACGGACGCAGGCCGGTCCGGCTCCATGACATCCCGTGTTTCGGAAGGCCCGTGCGGCTGATGTGGGCCAAGCGCGTCTGGCGCTGCCCGGACCCGGACTGCCCTAGGACCACGTTCAGCGAGGAGCACCCGCTGGCAGGACCACATGCGAAACTGACCGCCCGCGCAGTGGGCTGGGCGACGGATGCGCTGCAGCTCGACACTTCCGTTTCGGCCCTGGCTCATCAGCTCGGCGTGTCCTGGTGGATGGTCCGCGCCGCGCTGACCGAAGCCTGCCCCCTCACCCTGCCGGAGGTGGATGAGCTCAGGCCGCGGATGCTGGGCATCGACGAACACCGGTTCAGGTCCGTGCGGTTCTTCCGCCACCCGACTCCGCCCATTTAGCGGCTTGAACAGCGCCTATCGACGCCCCTAGGTCAGCGGGGAAACTTCCGGCGGTGAAGCCAGGCGAGAAACTCGACCGCCAGTCCTGCGGCTCCGCCGGTACCCAGCGCCGAAATCAGGAGACTGCCCGGCGGCCAAGAGAGGATGAAGAAATCCTGCGCCACGGGGACGTTGAAAAGGAAGACCAGCGCTGCGCACATTACCGCCAGGACTCCCACCCGTCCGGCGTTGAGCGGCCGCGACACGACGGCCAGGATCCAGAGGCCCACAATCGAAAGCGTGAGGACGGACGCAGAACGAATAGCATCAGCTGCCTGCGCGCCGTCCAGTGTCGCCAATCCGTTAAGCACCAGCAAGGAACCAGCGACGATGAGCCCTGCAGGTACCGAAAACCAGAGCGAACGATGCAGGAAGCCCGGTTTGTAGCGCCGGGCATTCGGCATCAGCGCCAGGAAGAACGCCGGGATGCCGATCGTCAGGCCGTCTGTAAAGGACAGTTGGCGCGGGAGGAACGGAAACTGCAATTGCAGCAGCCCAAAAGTCACGGCGATGGCTATGGAATAGGCAGTCTTGCTAAGGAAGAGGCTCGAGACCCGCTCGATGTTGGCGATGACCCGCCGGCCCTCGCCCAGCACCTCCGGGAGCCGGTCGAAGCGGCCGTCGAGGAGGACCAAGCGGGCGACCGCCTTGGTGGCGGGTGCCGCGGAATCCATGGCAATGCCAATGTCTGCCGTCTTCAGGGCCAGGGCGTCATTGACCCCGTCTCCGGTCATAGCCACGGTGTGGCCCCGACGTTGTAGCGCGGCAACCATGTCCTTCTTCTGTTGCGGGGTGACGCGTCCAAAGACGATGTTGCTCTCCATCACCTCTTCGAGAAGCAGCGCCTCCTCCGGGAGTGAGCGTGCGTCGAAGCCATGCGCGACGTCGAGGCCGACCCTGCGTGCGATGGCGGCGACGGTCCGCGGATCGTCGCCGGAGATGATCTTCAACTCGACGCCCTCGGACCGGAAGAATTCCAAGGTGTCCTGGGCATCGGAGCGGGGTTGCTCGCGGAAGGTGAGGAGTGCGACCGGCCGCAGCCCGTCGGGTAGCCCCACCGTCGTGGCCGCCCCCGGTAGCCCGTCAGCTCCGGCCAAGAGCAGGGTTCGTAGTCCGGCATCGGCCAACCCCGCGGCCCGCTCCAAGACGCAGGCGCTGCTGGGCGCCGTAGCCTGCTTCGGCGCGTCTAAGGGGCCGGCTGCCTCTCCCGCCGTCGCATCTTGGGGTTTGCACGTTCCGCCGGCCAGGACTATTTCCGGTGCCCCGAGGATCCAGGTGGGAGTCGTCCCGTTGCCGCCGCGGAAGGTGACCGCACTCCACTTCCGGGCGGAGGAGAACGGAACATATGAGATCGACTGGAATCCGCCGTCGTCCGTAAAGGCGGCCCCAAGACTCCGTGCCGTTGCGTTCGCCTCAGGTTCGGAGGCGAACCAACCGAGGGCCTGATGCCAGCCCGGGTCGGGTGCGGGTGTGAGCTGATGGACTGCTTCGAACCTGAGTCCGCCCTCCGTCAGGGTGCCGGTTTTATCCATACAGAGGACGTCGACCCGAGCGAGTCCTTCGACGGCAGCGAGTTCTTGAATGAGCACACCATGACTGGCCAGGCGGAGCCCTCCGACGGCAAATGCCACGCTGGTCAGCAGCACCAGGCCCAGCGGGACCATGGCGATCACGCTGGCGATGACGCCCACCAGGGCCGCCGTCCAAGTGCCGGTGGCGATGGCGTGCTGCCAGCCTCCCCTGGCCTGAAGATCGCCGTTGACCACAATGGCTGCGACGGGGAGGATGGCCCAAGCAATCCACCGAAGCACCCGGTTGAGGCTATTGCGGATCT
This sequence comes from Arthrobacter sp. 2YAF22_2, assembly GCF_052114645.1. Taxonomy (NCBI): domain Bacteria; kingdom Bacillati; phylum Actinomycetota; class Actinomycetes; order Micrococcales; family Micrococcaceae; genus Arthrobacter; species Arthrobacter sp. 2YAF22_2. The sequence continues at coordinate 1,121 of NZ_JBFRFD010000366.1, read as the reverse complement.
CTGAATTCACGAGGGAGAAGCGGCGAGCGTCTGCCGTGAGGCGGCTGGCGAACGACTCGGCACCCACCCGTACCACCCGCGCCTTGCCGTGGCCGGCGATGATGATGGATCCCGAGAGGACATCGGTCCCATGGTCCTTGCCCACGGGGTCCGATTCCCCGGTGAGGAGGGACTCATCGGCCTCGAGTCCCGAGCTTTCGAGCACCGAGGCGTCCGCCGTCACCTGGTCCCCGGCACGCAGGACAAGGACATCGTCGCGGACTACGTCGGCCGTCGCGATCTCTTGGATCTGGCCGTCGCGCATCACCCGCGCACGTGGTGCATCCATGACCGCAAGACGGTCAAGGGATCTCTTGGCTCGGAATTCCTGGACCACCCCAATCACCGCGTTGCCGGCGGCCGACAGCCCGAAGAGCGCGTCCTGCCAGCGGCCCAGGAGCAGCAGGACGAGGAAGCTCGTGCCGACGATTGCATTGAACAGCGTAAAGACGTTGGCGCGGAAGATCTGCCACAGGCTTCGGCTGGTGGTGTCCGGTACCCGGTTGTCCAAGCCGCTTTCCATCCGGGCGGCGACGTCGTGGTGCGATAGCCCGTTCGCGGCCGGTCCTGAGACACGTCGGTGGAGCAACCGCGGCTTCTGGGTTCGGCGCTGCTCCCTCACCTCCCGATCGTAACCGGCGCGGTGGTGCGATTTGATGGGCATTGCGACCCGGCCGACGACGGCGGAGCGGCGCCGGGGCCTATCGGGCGGCACTTGGGAGCGTGGCAGGCGGGCATTTCCTGGATTCTCCGCAGGTGGGGGGACCTGCATCGGAGCGGTTTGCGGTTCGTCCCGGTTGGGTGTATTGTTTTCTAAGTCGCCGCGAGGGAGACCAGCCGAAATGCTGGAGGACCGGAGGCGGCCAATCCCCCAAAATAATCCAAAACCTGGTTCTTTCGGCGCTTTGTTTCGCTAAAGAATTTTGGTGGGGCTGGTTCGTCTGCTGATGCGGGTCTGGGAAACTGGATTTGCTTCGGAGGATGAGACCGGGTAAGTTTGAGAAGTTGCTCCGGAGCGATCCGCGGCCCTGTGGGGTTGTGGTGGTGCCGGGTGTGTCTGTTGTTTGAGAACTCAATAGTGT
>NZ_JBFRFD010000365.1:0-3789 GCF_052114645.1 Arthrobacter sp. 2YAF22_2 | reverse complement strand
GGCGGCACTGACTGAGCTCATGCGGATCGCCGTGATCGGACGCTCCCTCGGGATCCATCTGGTCATGGCCACGCAGCGGCCACAGGGGGCACTCACCGCAGACATCCGGGCCAACGTCACCAGTTGCGTGGTGCTGAGGGTCCAGTCCGAACTCGAATCCGCGGACATTATGAACTCCCGCCTCGCCGCGGCAATTCCAATTGCGCTCCCGGGGCGCGCCTACCTGGTCCGCGGCAATGGGGCCCCTGAACATTTCCAGACTGCCGTCCTGGGCTCGACGTCGCCGCTCCCTGCTGCGGGAAGCGTGATCGTGACGACCGCTCAGGAGTTGCTGGACCAGCCCGACGCCGCATCGCCGGCCACCCCCGGCCACGAGCCGGCGTCCACCCCGGCGGAGTCCGCGGCGCCATTCGTCGGAGTCGCATCCCGACTATGGCAGCTGCAGGGCGGAGGCCCATCCCGGCGGCCGGTCGCCGAACCGCTGCCGCCGGTATTAGATTTTCCGGGGCCCGTCGCCGGCAGCCGGGCCACCCGCGAGCTCCATTTAGGGGCAGTAGACCTCCCGGAGCATCAGCGACTCGACCGTCTCAGCTGGAACCCGGACCAGCACGGCCATCTTGCGCTGATCGGCGCCACGCAGGACTCGACGCACGGGGGCAGCCCCGGGGCCCTGCGTCTGGTCTTGGACCAACTCGAGTGGGCCGGGGTCGAATCCCATCTCTATTTGCTGGACGGGGACGGGGGCTTGGCTCGTGCCGCGACCGGGCCCAGGGTGGGAGCCTGGGTGGGGCAGCAGGAGCCGCGCCGGGCGGCCAGGGTTCTCACCCGTGTTGCCGAAGAAATGACCCGGCGGCTGGCCGCACCGTCGGCCCGGACGTCTGTGCCGTTGGTGCTGGTGCTGCACAACTGGGGATCGTGGGTCTCGGTATTCCGCTCCGGTCCGCTCGCCTGGGCCGAGGATCTGGTCCACGACATCATCCGGGACGGTCCCAAGGCGGACATCACCGCGGTCCTTTCCGGCGAGCGCGAGTTGGTGACTGCACGGTTCTTTGCCGCAATTCGCAGCCGGGTCTACATTCCCCTCGGGTCAACGGAAGAGAGCCGGCTGGCGTGGCCGCCGCTTCCGCAACTGCCAGCCATTCCCGGCCGTGTCGTGGTCGCGGGCATGTCCGTTGCCTCCGGCGCGTCCGGCGGCAGCTCCGCGTCCGGCGGCAGCGGGGCCCCGGCACCGAACCGAAGTCGACCCGGGAGCGGGCTCCGGGTGGCGCAGCTCTACGAGCCACCCGAGGAGGTCCGCCCCGCGTCCTCCGGCTGCCGGCGCGCCCGCGGTACGCAGAGCCGGCCGTTCCGGGTCGAAGCACTGCCGGCCCTGGTTACCGTGGACGAGGTCCGGTCTCGGCTCGGGCCGACCGGCAGCCCTGCAGCGGCGCGCTCCGCGGACGACCGGCTCTGGATCGGCGTCGGCGGCGATGAGCTCCTACCCGCCACCCTTGCGCTGCCGCGCGGCAGCGTCCTCGCCGTACTTGGTGGCTCCGGCTCGGGGAAGACGTCCCTGCTTCGCGCACTACCGCTGCTGAACCCCGCAAGGACTTGGCTGGCGCGCCGGCCGGGATCCGGGCAGGAAGAATTCTGGTCCGGGGTGCAGGCGGAGGCCACGGCCGGGCACCTGGATCGAGCCGCGGTCCTCCTGGCCGACGACGTGGACCTGTGCGGCGGGCAGGCCAATGACCCGCTCTATGCGCTCAACGGTCTGGGCTGGACGGTGGTCTTCGCCGCGGGATTCAGCCCGGCTCTGCCGCAGCGCGTCCCACTGGCGCTGCAGGCCCGCAGCCACGGCAAGGGCGTCCTGCTGGGCCCCCGGAGCCTGATGGACGGGGACCTGTTCGGCGTCCGCTTCGAACCCGAACCCCGGCCGCCAGCCGGACGCGCCGTCGTGATCTCGGATGGCCAGGCCGCGGCAGTGCAGTTGGCCCTGGCTCCGGAGCAACCGCGGTGACGCCGGAGGTTACAGCGCCGGGGGCTGCCCGCCTGCCCGGGACGCAAAGGCGATCACCCGTTTGTCGAACAACAGCACGATCGCGATGGCGGCCGGCACCAGCATGGCGAGGCCTGCGAGGGGATAACCGCCGGTCAGGGTCGGAAAGCCGATGGTGAGCATAAACAACTGGGCCACCAGGGCACCGGCCCGCGGCCAGCGGTAACCGCGGAAGAGGAAATGCCCAACGGCGAAGAGCCACGCCGAGAAAGCGAGCAGGAGGCCGAGGGTAAAGACCGCCCCCCAAAAGGACAGGACGGGCGCTCCGGACACCAACTGGAATCCATACCAGCCTGCCACAGCCAGAAGTGCCGCGCCCTCAAGGGCGGCTAAAATCGCGATGACGGCGATCGCCGCGGGCCGGGCCGCGGGCGCCGGGCCGGGTGCGCCCGACTTGTCCTCGGCGGGATCGGTGGGGTTCACAGGGGGTCTTGACACACTGGCACCCTACCGGACATAGTCGGACAGACGTGGGGGTTCCGCCAGTCAATGTGATGCATCGCTCACGATTTGGCGGCATTTCGAAGGCAAATACCCCTTGTTTACACAGCGTTAACATGACACGCTTAATCCAGATGACCGAGGGGGCCCTAAGGCCCCCTTTCTTATGTAGCTTCTAGTGAATAATTTCACAAGAGGCATTTAACGAATTCCCAGGAATGGAGTTACTGATCAGCATGGATTGGCGTAACCGCGCAGCGTGCCTTGACAAGGACCCGGAGCTGTTCTTCCCGGTAGGAAACACGGGTCCCGCCCTCCTGCAGATTGAGGAAGCGAAGAGCGTCTGCCGGCGTTGCCCCGTCGTGGATACCTGCCTCCAGTGGGCTCTCGAATCCGGCCAGGACGCCGGCGTCTGGGGCGGTATGAGCGAAGACGAACGCCGCGCCCTGAAGCGCCGCGCCGCCCGCGCCCGCCGCGCCTCCTGAACTTAATCGCSGGGCGACCCGGCCACGATGGCCCCGGACCGCTGGTCCGGGGCCATCGCCGTTATTCCCTGCTGAGCTTCCCTGTCCTCAGCGCGGAGCGAGGCTGAGAACCACCTGCACAGCGGTTCCGCCGCCCTCCCGCGGCTTCCATTGGATGCTGCCGCCCAGCTCGCTCGTGACGAGTGTGCGCACAATCTGCAGCCCGAGTCCTTCCGCGTAGGACCCTGCCGGCAGCCCGACGCCGTCGTCCGCCACCGTCACGGTCAGCAGTTCATCGCCGTCCTCGCTCTCCGAGCGATCGGCGAGCAACCAGACGGTTCCGGCCCTTCCGGCGAGCCCGTGTTCGACGGCGTTGGTCACCAGTTCGTTGATCACCAGCGCCAGCGGCGTCGCGAAGTCGCTGGGCAGCTCCCCGAATAGCCCGGACCGCTGGGTCCGTACCTGCTGCGAGGGTGAGGCGACCTCTGCCGACAACCGGAACTGGCGTCCGATCAGCTCATCGAAGTCCACGCTCTGAGCCAGCCCCTGCGAGAGCGTTTCGTGGACCAGGGCGATAGTGGCGACCCGGCGCATGGCTTGCTCCAGCCCCTGCTTGGCTTCGTCGCTGACCATCCGGCGGGACTGCATGCGCAGCAGCGCCGCCACGGTCTGAAGGTTGTTCTTTACGCGGTGGTGGATCTCTCGGATCGTGGCGTCTTTAGTGACGAGCTCAAGTTCGCGCCGACGCAGTTCCGACACGTCGCGGCACAACACCAGCGCCCCGAAGCGCCGCTCTTCGTCGCGCAGCGGAATCGCCCGCAGGGACAAACTCACGCCGCGGGATTCGAT
>NZ_JBFRFD010000364.1:0-3795 GCF_052114645.1 Arthrobacter sp. 2YAF22_2 | reverse complement strand
CGCCGCGGCAGCGCCGGCCAGCGGCACCACCGCGGCAGCCGAACTGAAGCTCGGCTACTTCGGAAACATCACCCACGGCCCCGCCCTTGTCGGCGTCAATAAAGGGTTTATCGCCAAGGATCTCGGCCAGACCAAGCTCAGCACCCAGGTGTTCAACGCCGGACCGGCGGCGATCGAGGCGCTGAACGCCGGTGCAATCGACGCCACCTATATCGGCCCCAACCCGGCCATCAACTCCTATGTCAAGAGCAAGGGCGAATCCATCAGCATCATCGCCGGGGCGGCCTCCGGCGGCGCGCAGCTCGTAGTGCGGCCGGACATCACGTCGGCGGATCTGAAGGGGAAGAAGATCGCGACGCCGCAGCTCGGGGGCACCCAGGATGTGGCCCTGCGGGCCTGGCTCGGCAAACAGGGCTACAAGACCTCCCCGGACGGCGGCGGTGACGTCACGATCGATCCCACCGAGAACGCCCAGACCCTGAAGCTGTTCCAAGACGGCAAGCTGGACGGGGCATGGCTGCCGGAGCCGTGGGCCTCCCGCCTGGTGCTCCAGGCCGGAGCGAAGGTCCTGGTCGACGAGAAGGACCTGTGGGACAAGGGCGAGTTCGTCACCACCGTTCTGATCGTCAACAAGAGATTCGCCGCCGAGCACCCTGAAACGGTGAAGGCGCTCCTGAAGGGACACGTCGAATCCGTGAACTGGCTCACCGCCGCCCCGGCTGCCGAGAAAGCCAGTGTCCTCAACGCCGCGCTGAAGGAATCCGGCGGCGCCGCGCTGCCCGCCGACGTCGTCGAGCGCTCGCTCAAGAACATCACCTTCACCGTCGACCCGCTCGCCGGGACATACCAAAAACTGCAGCAGGACGGCGTCGACGCCGGCACCACCAAACAGGCGGACATCACCGGCATCTTCGACTTGACCGCCCTGAACTCGTTGGCGGCGAAGAAGACCTCGGCGCAGGGACTGGGCAAGGACTAGCCGGGTCCCGCCGCCCGGCCGCCACCACCACTCCGGCTGCCACCATCACTAAGGACGTAACCATGCCAGTTGTACTGGAAAACCTGGGCAAGCGCTTCGACGACGGCGCCCCGGTGCTGGACGGCGTCAACGCCAGCATCGAGCGGGGCGAATTCGTCGCCCTGCTCGGTGCGTCCGGCTGCGGCAAGTCCACCCTGCTGAACATYATSGCSGGACTSGAGGCACCGACGTCGGGCGCCCTKGARGTSCCCAGCGACGGYGCCGCCTTCATGTTCCAGGACGCGKCCCTGTTCCCCTGGCTCACCGCCAGGGAAAACGTGGAGCTTGCCCTCAAGCTGCGGGGCGTCGGCAAGACTGAACGCCGGGGGCAGGCCGAAGAGCTGCTGGAGCTGGTGCACCTGGGCGGGGCCGGGGACAAGCGCCCGCACGAGCTGTCCGGCGGCATGCGCCAGAGGGTGGCCCTGGCCCGGTCGCTGGCACAGGACCGGCAGTTGCTGCTGATGGACGAGCCGTTCGCGGCGCTCGATGCGATTACCCGTGACCTCCTGCACGACGAGCTGGAACGGATCTGGAAGGAAACCGGCCGCACCATCGTCTTTGTCACCCATAACGTCCGGGAAGCCGTCCGGCTGGGCCAGCGCGTACTGCTGCTCTCCTCCCGGCCCGGTCGCGTGGTGCAGGAATGGCACGTCTCCGAGGAACACCGCACCGACGCCGGCCTGGCCGGACAGCTGACCGGAGTCATCACCGCCCGGCTACGCGAGGAGATCCGCCGTCATGCCCAATAACCAACTCCATGTGGCGGATGCGCCTGCCGAGAGCCGCAAGGTGCATGCAGCCCTGACCCGGTCCTCCACCGGGGCCGAGGATCTGCGGCAACTGGAAGCCGGACTTGATTCGCTGCAATCCGACGCCGCCCGCGGGGCCCGGATCGACTGGAGCCGAATCCTCCTGCCCGTGGCCGCACTCGCCGTCCTCATCATCGCGTGGCAGGTCTACGTCTCGTTGGGCATCAAACGCCGTGACCTGGTGCCCGGCCCGCTGGATGTCATCGGCCAGCTCGGCACCCTCTGGAGCGAGGCCAAGCTGCAGGAGGCCGTCTGGACCTCACTGCAGCGCGGCTTCGCGGGCTTCCTGATCAGCGTGGTCATCGCGACGCCGGTAGGCCTGCTGCTGGCCCAGGTTGCCCCGCTTCGGAGGGCCTTCGGGCCGCTGATTTCCGGGCTGCAGGTCCTGCCGTCTGTGGCGTGGGTGCCAGCCGCCATCATCTGGTTCGGCCTGACCGACGCGACCGTGTACTTCGTTGTGCTGATGGGTGCCATCCCCTCGATCATCAACGGGTTGATCTCCGGCGTCGACCAGATCCCGCCCCAGTACCGCCGCGTAGGCACCGTCCTGGGCGCATCCCGCCTGCAAATGGCGCTGCAGATCGTTCTCCCGGCCGCGCTGCCCGGTTACCTGAGCGGTCTCAAACAGGGCTGGGCCTTTTCCTGGCGGTCCCTGATGGCCGCGGAAATCATTACGGTGGGCGGCAGCATCGGCTTCGGCCTGGGTTCGATGCTCAACCAGGGCCGCGACCTCGCCGACATGACGATCGTGCTGGCCGCCATCCTGCTGATCCTCGCCGTCGGCATTCTGGTCGAATTGCTCGTTTTCGCCCCGGTCGAAAAGCGACTGCTGCGCCGCCGCGGCCTCCTCGCCGGCAGCACCCGCTAATTCCCCCGCTCCTTCCCACGGGTCAGCCGCAGGCCTACACTCACGGCAATGGGCCGGTACGCGGCCCATCCGTCCCAATCCAAGGAGACAGCCGTGGCACCAAAATTCGGAGTGCTGGCATTGGTCGAAGCCAAAGCGGGAAAGGAACAGGACGTCTGGGACTTCCTCAACGGCGGCCGCGAAATCGTCCTCAGCGAACCGGGCACCCGGACCTGGTATGCGTTCCGGGTCAGCGCTAACACCTTCGGCATTTTCGACACTTTCGACACCGAGGAAGACCGTCAGGCACACCTCAACGGAGCCATCCCCGCGGCCCTGGGCGAACACGGCCCCGCGCTGCTCGCCACGGACCCCGACATTAAACTCGTGGAAGTCATTGCGGTGAAGTAGCCAGCCCTGCCGGCGGCGGGCCTTTAAGGAGTCGGGAGTCGGGGGTGAGGTGTGGATGGCTGCCGTCCGGGGCGGCTTCGACACGGACACGCCGTCGTTTGAGGCCGGTGCGGATGCCGCAGCCGTCAAAGTTCCCCCGGGGCGCCGGCCAGGCGGCAGCTGGCGTGCCGGGCGGCGGGTCCAAAGTTACGTCCCGTTACCCTGCGTGAACCGGTGTTTCCGCGACGCTGTTCCTCGTTCGGACGCAGCCCTATCGTCGATGCATGGCAATTCAGGACATTTATCCCACGGCGCTGCGCCTGCTCGGCCGCCCCGTGCTGGTGGTCGGCGGCGGACCCGTTGCCGCACGACGCGCCAAGGGGCTGCTCGACGCCGGCGCCCGCGTCACGGTCGTGGCCCCGTTTGCCTGCCCTGCGCTGAACGGACTGGCCGGCGCCGGGCTCCTCGCCTGGCAGCCCCGCGAATACCGCAGCACCGACGTCGACGGCGTTTGGTTCGTCCAGACCGCCACCGGTGACTTTGCTGTCGACGCGCAGGTCGCCGCCGACGCCGAGGCGCAGCGCATCTGGTGCGTCAACGCCTCCGACCACGAAGCCTCCGCCGCCTGGACGCCCGCCGTCGCCGTCGTGGACGACGTCAAGATCGCCGTCAACGCCGGGGGAGACCCGCGCCGCGCCATGGCCCTGCGCGACGCCGCGATCGCGCACGCT
>NZ_JBFRFD010000363.1:0-3813 GCF_052114645.1 Arthrobacter sp. 2YAF22_2 | reverse complement strand
TGACAAAGGCCGGTCCGACCCACGGCCGGATATGGTCTCTGGCCCTGCTCATATGCTCGGCAAACTCCCGGGCCTGCCACGTCTCAAGAGGCTTCAAGACGACCCCGTCTCGAACGACTGTTTCAAACATAGTTTCTCCGGAGGGTCTGCCCAGCGTTTGGTTGCCACTGGGGGCGGGTCGAATTGTCTCGGACACGAGGGGCGGCCAGCAACCGCTGCGGAATGTTGTGGCGGCCTAGGATCCATGCCAATAACCTGCCGCAGCTCGCGAAGCCCGTAGCCGTGATTCCTATTTAGAATAGCGGCCAGGGCACCGCCGGCATCTCACCGCTCGGGGCCGGAAACCGCCCTGCCGAGCGTAACCGGGCGCAGCGCGCGGCAAGCGAAGCGATTTCTTCGGCGCTGAGCAAGTCCGCCAAGTTTCGGCCAAGCCCACCCTGCATTCCTTCGCTGACACGCTCGATGCCGTCGCGTTCCTCGGCGGTCAGAGCGTCTCCCAGCCAACCCCACAGCACTGTGCGTAGCTTGTGGTCACGGTGAAAGGTGAGCCCATGGTCCACACCGTGCCGGTGTCCGTCAGGCATGGCAAGAATGTGGTCCCCCTTTCGATCGGCGTCGTTGACGATGACGTCGAACACCGCCATGCGTCTGAGCGCTGGCGAGTCTTCGTGAACGAGGGCAACCATCTGCCCGTTCGCATCTCGTCCCTCGAGAACGTGTTTCCAGCCGACCTCCGGGGCGCCCTCTGACGCAACGAGGTCCACCGCGTTCTGGTCGGGATCTGCCTCCTGCCACAGCTGCACCATCCCTGCGCCGAACGGACCATCACGCAGCCACGTGCGTGGAACCACGTTCCAGCCGAGGACTTCCGAAACCAGGTAGGCGGCGACCTCCCGGTGGGCAAGGAAGCCGTCGGGAAAATCCCACAGCGATTTCTCACCGGCTATTGGCTTATAGACAACCGTCGTGTCGCCGATGCGGCCCAGGAAGGTGGCGTTCGACGCCGTCGTAATGCGCCCGGTAAGCGTCAGCTCGGCCGTCAACAGGTCCGGCGCTGGCATCAGACCCCGGGAAGGGTACAGATGTGCCCGTCGGCGTCTACGGGGTAACCGCAGAGCGCGCACGCCGGACGCCCGGCGCCCACGATCTCGCGCGTGCGCTTGGCGAACGCTCGGGCGGTGCCGACCGGCATTCGTACCAGCAGCATCTCGGGCACTTCAGCGCCGTCCTCATCGAGCGGGCTGCCGTTGTCATCGGCGTCGGCGTCGGTGATGGGGTAGGCCTCAATTACGACCTGGGCCGTGGTTGGGTCCCAACCTAAGCTCATGGCACCGGTGCGAAACTGCTCCTGAACGGCCTCGAGCTGGTCATTGTCAACAAGTTCAATGGGAGTACCCCTGGGAACGCTGAAGGGGTTGCCCTCGACGGTGATGAGCTGGTCGAGAATTTCGTCGATCTTCTCCGCGAGCAGAGCCGACTGCTGCTTTTCGAGGGCAATACTTACCATCTGCGTCCCTGCGCGGACCTGCAGGTAGAACGTGCGCGCCCCCGGAAGGCCAATGGTGCCAACAACGACCCGATCAGGCCAGGCAAACTCGTGAACACGTGTAGGCATGTAAGTATTTTAGGCACAAGCGGTGCAGGGCGCCTTTTGCCCTGCACCGCCGCCCACCGGCGCATCGCCGGAGGGCATGCCGTTTGACAGCCACGACAGATCACCCGCGTCCGTGTTGGTCGCGTAAACGCTCGGCCGACTGGCGCCGTAGCGCACGATCGATACCGAGGCGGGGCCCACGTTTATACGCTGGAACAGGTCTAGGTGCATGCCGAGCGCGTCGGCGAGGATTGACTTGATGATGTCACCGTGACTCACCGCCACCCACACCGCCCCTGGCCCGAACTCGGCTTCGAAGGCTGCATCGTGGCGTCGAATCGCTGCCACCGACCGAGACTGCATCGCGGCCATGGATTCACCGCCGGGAAAGACGACGGCGGACGGTTGCAACTGCACAACCGGCCACAAATCCTCGGTCGCGAGATCACTGAGCGTGCGGCCCTGCCACTGGCCGTAATCGCACTCGGTGAGATCGGGATCGATCGGCGCGTACGGTGTGCCAGCCTGGCGATCGAGGATGAGCTGGGCGGTCTGCTGACAACGCTCAAGTGGGCTCGACACCACCCCCACTACGGGCACGGCCGCGAGCCGGTCTCCGGTCAGAGCCGCCTGGTCGCGCCCGAGCTGGTCCAGCCTGACGCCGACGGCCCGACCGGCGAGCAGTCCAGTGGCATTGGCTGTGGTGCGGCCGTGCCGCACGAGAATTACTGTCGCCATCCTGCCAGCCTAACCACCCGCTCGACGGCGGGGCGAAACGTACCGGGTAGCGCGTCGAACAGGCGATAATGCACTGGCGGACCCTTCCCTTCAAGCACGCTGACGCGCTCAAAGCCGCCCAGGCGGAGTCGGCACGCATTGACCGGCCTTGGCGTGGTCGGCGCGTTCAAGAATCCGTGACACCGCGTAGCCGAAGACCAGTCCCCAGAATGCCGGGTGGATGTTGAAGAGACTTATGCCTGACATGGTCACGACGAATGTCACCAGGGACCCCAGCGAGAACGTCGTGGCAAAGGCGGTCACAAAGGCCTGCTGGAGCGCGCGCAGCATGGCAATACCCCCCAGGGCAAGGATGAATTCCTTTGGGGTGGCGAGCATGAGCCGAGTGAGGGCGGGAGCCAGGAGGGCGCAGCCTACGGCCAGGATGCCGAACACCACGGCAGCCGTGTATTGGCGCTGCTTGGTTCCTGAAGACGTCAGGAGTGCATTGGTGGGGCCCGTCACGCAGGCTGAGACCGCGCCGCAGCCGGCGTTGAGCAACGAAAATGCGCCCGAAACGATGGCGAAGACGTTCACCGGCGGATTGTGGCCGGCGGCACGGAGGACTGCGATGCCCTGGCCGTTCTGAACGAAAAGCACGGTGAGGGCCAGGGGCACAACGAGCTCGAGTTGTGCTGCCCAGGTGAATTCGGGAGGGGTGAAGACTGGTGTGGCCAGAAGCGGGCCGCCCCCGTGGAATGAGAATTGACCACTGGCCGCCACGGCGAGGCACCCAACCACAAGGGTGCCGAGCACCGGTGGTAGGAACCTGCCAAGGGCGGGCACGGCTGTCAGGATCAAGAACGCGGCCACCATCGGAGCGGCCACCAGGGGGTTCGACTGGGTTGAGGCGACAATGTCGGTGCCGAACTTGAGGAATACGGCTGCCACCATGGCCATGACGATCGGCATCGGGACCAACGCCATGATCCGCCGCACTACTCCGGTGGCGCCCAAGGCCAGGACGAGAATTCCGGATGTGAAGAATGCGCCCACCACTTCCGGAAAGGACAGGTGCTGCAGGGATGGGCCCAGCAGCACCGTCCCTGGAATGGACCAGGCGAAGCCCAGAGGCTGTCGATAGAGGAGAGACATGACCAGGGTGGCTGCCCCACCCGAAAAAAGGATGCCGAACACCCAAGACGCGAGTTGGCCTTCGGTAAGTCCTCCCGCCGTTCCCACGGCCAGGGTTACAGCTATTGGTCCCGAAGCGGAGAAGATGAGGCCGATCACGCCGTTGGAAACATACGGCACACTCAGGTCACGGAGGACCGAGCGCACACCGGCGGGACGGACGCCCGGGCGCTCCAGCACGCTTTGACTTACCGGAGCCGCAACAGCAGCCTCCCCATGGGAAACGGCGGATGGGTCCTGACGGRATGGCAGCATTCGGGCTCCTGGCACGGGCGGCAAAAAAGACTGGCGCCCTGGAGTCTGCACTC
>NZ_JBFRFD010000362.1:0-3823 GCF_052114645.1 Arthrobacter sp. 2YAF22_2 | reverse complement strand
CAGCCGACGGCGTGAAGAGCGGGTCCGTTGACGTGGTCATCGGCACGCACCGGCTGCTGTCCAAGGACTTCGGCTTCAAAGACCTCGGCCTGGTAATCGTGGACGAGGAGCAGCGCTTCGGCGTCGAACACAAAGAAGCGCTCAAGAAGATGCGCACCAACGTGGACGTCCTGGCCATGAGCGCCACTCCGATCCCGCGCACCCTGGAAATGTCCCTGACCGGCATCCGCGAGACCTCCACCCTGGCGACCCCGCCCGAGGAACGGCACCCGGTCCTGACCTATGTGGGTCCGTACACGGACAAGCAGACCTCCGCCGCGATCCGCCGCGAGCTGATGCGCGAGGGCCAGGTGTTTTTCGTCCACAACAGGGTGTCCACGATCGACCGCACCGCCGCGAAGATCCGCGAACTGGTCCCGGAAGCCCGGGTGGAGGTGGCGCACGGGCAGATGTCCGAGAGCCGGCTGGAACAGATCATCGTGGACTTCTGGGAAAAGCGCTTCGACGTCCTCGTGTGCACCACCATCATCGAGACCGGCCTGGACATCTCCAACGCCAACACCCTGATCGTGGACGGCGCGGACAAGTACGGTCTGTCCCAGCTGCACCAGCTGCGCGGACGGGTGGGCCGCGGCCGGGAACGCGCCTACGCCTATTTCCTCTACCCCTCGGAAAAGCCGCTCGGTGAGGTGGCGCTGGAACGGCTCAAGGCCGTGGCGACGCACAACGAGCTCGGCGCCGGCATGCAGCTGGCCATGAAGGACCTGGAGATCCGCGGGGCCGGCAATCTGCTCGGCGGCGAGCAGTCCGGCCACATCCAGGGCGTCGGTTTCGACCTGTACATCCGGCTGGTCGGCGAGGCCGTAGCCGACTACCGGGGCGAGGCCGAGGAGAAGGCCGCCGAGATGAAGATCGAGCTGCCGGTCAATGCGCACCTGCCGCACGACTACGTGCCGGGCGAACGGCTCCGGCTGGAGGCCTACCGCAAACTCGCGAGCGCCATCACCCACGAGGCGATCGACGAGGTCCTCGCGGAACTCGTGGACCGCTACGGCGAGCTGCCGCTGCCGGCAACAAACCTGATCGACGTCGCCCGGTTCCGGGCCGGAGCGCGCGCGGCCGGCCTCACCGACGTCGCCCTGCAGGGCAACTTCATCAAGTTCTCGCCCGCCCAGCTGCCCGAATCCAAGCTCATGCGGCTGGCCCGGATGTACCCCGGCTCGCAGGCGAAGCCGGCCCTGGACGCCGTGCTGATCCCCAAGCCCAAGACCGCCCGGATCGGCGGCCGCGACCTGCAGGACGCCGAAATCCTGGCCTGGGCCAAAGGCGTGATCGAAGCGATTTTCTCCGACGTCCCGCTCTCAGTCGGCTAGGCCATGATGGGAGGACACCACGCCGCGTCCGGGGCCGCGGCGTGGGTGGCTATTGCCTCGACCGGGCCTTACGCGCTCGGCTGGTACCCGCTGGACGCCACCGGCATCGTCATCGGCGGCATGGCGACGGCAGGCACCGCCCTGGTCTGCGACTGGGACCACCGCTCCAGCACGGTGGCGCATGCACTCCCGCCGCTTTCGAACCTGATCGCCGTCGGGATCGAAAACGCGTCCGGCGGCCACCGCCAAGGCACGCACTCGGTGCTCGGCGCGGGGTTCTTCGTGCTGCTTGCGGCGCTGGCCGGGCAGGTCCAGGTGCGGACGGATTGGGGCCTGCTGTCCGTGGGCGCGGGGTTGCTGTGCATGTTCATGATCAACATCGCCGCGAAAGCGCTGAAGTTGTTTCCCAAGTACGGCTGGATCAGCAACTGGGTCTTCGCCCTGGCCATGGCCGGTCTCGTCACCTGGTTCGCGCCTCACCAGTGGTCCTGGTTGCCCGTGTCCATGCTCACCGGCGTCCTCGTACACATCGTGGGTGACATGATCACCACCGGGGGAGTGCCCTTGCTCTGGCCGCTCGTGGCCAGGCCGCCGAAGTTCCTGCGCAGGATGCCGCTGGTCAAGGACGTCTGGAAGGCCAACGGGGCGTTCTCCATCCCGCTGCTGGGCCGGGCGGGTTCGCGGCGGGAATGGTTCGTGCTGATCCCGGTCAGTGCCTATGCCATGGTCGGCATGTTCTCCGCCGGGCTGGCCCTGGCCGAGGGGCACTTCGCGTCAGCTCTCGCGCTGGGGACCGCGTTGCTCGACCGCCTGCTCTCCGTCGTCGGAGCTTAAAGTCGACGGCGGCCGCCGCGCTTTCCTGGAACCGGCCGCTTAAACCGCTGAAGCCCCGGAGAACCGGGGCTTCAGCCGTCACACCGAGGTGCTGCGGTCAGCTCTCGCCGGCTGAATCCGAGCGGCCCGTGATGGTTTGCGGGATCCAGAACGCGAGCGCGAACAGGCCCAGGCAGACGGCCATCGGCCAAGGGTTGCCCAGGGTGAGGAAGGACAGCGAGTACAGGGCGCCGAAAAACAGGAGCATCATCGGGACAAACATCGCGATGCTGGATCCAAGGCTGTTCTCGGCCTTCGGGGTCTTGGTGGTGTTGCTGGACATTCGTTCCTCCTCGGCCCCGTGGGGCTCTAAAAGCTGTGGCGGCTGCGGCTGTGAACGCTGGGCGTTCAGTACGCGGACGAACCCTGTTCGCCCTTGACGATCGCGATGCCGGAGCTGGCGCCAATACGTGTTGCACCTGCAGCAATCATAGCCTGAGCATCGGCGAGGGAACGCACGCCGCCCGAGGCCTTGACGCCGAGTCCCGGGCCGACGGTGCGGCGCATCAGGGCGACATCCTCCGCCGTGGCCCCGCCGCCGTTGAAGCCGGTGGAGGTCTTCACGAAGTCCGCCCCGGCCTCCACCGCGGCCTCGCAGGCGAGGACCTTCTGTGCATCGTCGAGCAGCGCGGTCTCGATGATGACCTTCAGGATGGCGCCGCCGGCGTGGACGGTCTCGGCGACCGCGCGGATGTCATCCACCAGGGCCCCCTTGTCATTGGCGCGCGCCGCGGCAATGTTGATCACCATGTCGATCTCGTCGGCGCCGTCCAGCACCGCGCCGCGGGCTTCGAAGGCCTTGACATCACTCGGCGTGGCGCCGAGCGGAAAGCCGACCACCGAGCAGGTCAGCACGCCGGACCCCCTCAGCGCGGTTTTGACGGTCTTCACCCAGATAGGGTTCACGCAGACGGACTTGAAGTGGTACTCGGCCGCCTCCGCACAGACTTTCCGGACCTCGGCTTCCCCGGCCTCCGGCTTGAGCAGGGTGTGATCGATGTACGAGGCAATGGTGCCCTCGAGGCCCTGGTGGTCGGTGCTGGCGGGGCCGGCAGCCGTGCCGGCCGTGGTGGCGTCGTTGCTCATGGTGGTCCCTTTCCTGACGGGCCCGCTTTGTGGCCGGCCCGGCCCGCTGGCGCGGCATACGTCGTGGCTTCTCAGTGCACCATCTTGCCATAACGCGGGCCGGCCTGAGCGGCCCCTACGCCGCCTGCGCCAGGGATCCGGAAAGGCAGGCCCGCAGCAGTTGCGCCGCGCAGACCCCGGCGGCGGGACCGGCCGCCACGAGCAGGCCCAGCCGGACGCCGTCGTGCGCCGCGGCGTCGCCGATGGCCCAGATCCCCGGCACCGAGGTGCTGAAGTCCGGCCCCACTGCGATGCCTCCCTGCGGCGCGGTAGCCAGGCCGGCGGTTCGGGCCAGACCGTCCCGGGCCAGCCGCTCTTCGGCCAGGACCACGAGGTCGCCGCTCATGCTTGAGCCGTCCTCGAAGACGATGCCGGCGGCCGGCAGGGCGGACCCAGCGAGGGTGGGGACGACGGCGGACGGCCGCAGGGTGGTGCGGACAGGCCGCACGCCG
>NZ_JBFRFD010000361.1:0-3836 GCF_052114645.1 Arthrobacter sp. 2YAF22_2 | reverse complement strand
CACCTGGCCCCGGCCGACCGGGAGCGCTGCACGACGACGACGTCCCGGCCTGGTGGCAGCGGCTGGGGCTCCCGGGACTGATCGATATCCACACGCATTTCCTGCCTGAGCGGATGCTGCGTAGGGTCTGGGCCCATTTCGACGAGGCCGGGCCGCTCGTGGGCCGGCCCTGGCCGATCACCTACCGGACGGACCAAGACAGCAGGCTGGCGCGGCTCCGCATGCTGGGGGTCCGGCGCTTCACGGCTCTGGCTTACGCGCACAGGCCGGGGATGGCCGCCGACCTCAACGACTTCACGCTGGCCCTCGCCGCGGTCGAGCCGGACTGCGTCCCCAGCGCCACGTTCTTCCCCGAGGACGGCGTACTGCAGCAGGTCTCCTCCGCCCTCGACCGGGGCGCGCGGGTCTTTAAGATCCACGCCCAGGTGGGCGGTTTCGACGTGCGTGAGCCAGCCCTGGACGCCGTCTGGGGGCTCCTCGCCGACGCGGCCGTGCCCGTGGTGGTGCACGTGGGCAGCGGCCCGGTGCCGCGGCCCGGCTTCACCGGCCCGGACAAACTCGAGGGAGTGCTGCGACGGCACCCGGGGCTCACCGCCGTCGTCGCGCACCTGGGCACGCCGGAATACCGCGAGTTTATGGCCCTGGCCGAGCGGTACCCCAACGTCCATCTGGACACCACCATGGCCTTTACCGACTTCTTCGAAGCAGTGGCACCGTTCCCCGCCGCGCTGCTGCCCAGGCTCGCCGGACTCGCGGACCGGGTTGTGCTAGGCAGCGACTTCCCCAACATCCCCTACCACTACGCGCACCAGCTTGAGTCGCTCGAACGGCTGCGCGACAAGGAGCCCAGGCTCGACGACGACTGGTTGCGGGCCGTCTGCTGGTTCAACGCCGAGCGGCTGCTCGGCGGCTGAGCCCGCGGCAGGCCCCCGGAAGGCCCGTGCTGGACGGTGGTTCCCATATCGGCTGCCAGCCTGAAAGATGGTGCCCATGAGCAAACCATATGAAGCCTCCCGCCGGGTCGAGTCCGACAACCCCGAGGCGGTCGATTCAGCCGTCCGCGAGGCCACCCGGGAACTGCGCGACGGCCTCCAGCGTGACGGAATCGAAGTCAGCTTCCAGGACCTGGCCCTGCTGGGCCATTCAGAGTCCTGGGACGGCGAGGGGCAGCGCTGGGTCCACGTCGCCTGGGACGGCGCGGAGGCAGGCTAAGTCTGTGCCGCACGGGCCGGGCCTGACCTTCACATCTTGCTTTTGACCTTGGCGGTCGCTGGCGCGGTCCACGGATCCTCCGGCCAGGGATGCTTCGGATAGCGGCCGCGCATCTCGGCCCGGACCTGCGCGTAGGGCCCGGACCAGAAGGACGCCAGATCATCGGTCACGGCGAGCTGGCGCCTCGCCGGCGACAGCAGGTGGAACAGCACCGGGACGCGGCCGTCCACCAGCCGCGGTGTCTGATCCCAGCCGAAGCACTCCTGCAGCTTGACCGCGATCACCGGCCGGGCGCCGTCGTCCCCCACCGGCGGGTAGTCGATGCGCACCCGCGAGCCGCTCGGCACCAGCAGCGTCTCCGGCGCCAGCTCGCCCAGCCGGGCCGCGGCGGGCCAGGGCAGCAGCCGGCGCAACGGCTCGGCCAGTCCGACGCTGCTTGTGGCGGCTCCGGCGGCCAGGGCCTCAAGTTCCGGTGCCAGCCACTCATCCAGCCGGGCCAGCAGGGACGGCTCGGATACGTCGGGCCACGGGTCCCCCAGTTCGTGGTGGAGCAGGGCCAGGCGGCGCCGCAGCGCATCCGCCGCCGGAGACCAGCCGATGGCCTGCAGCCCGGCAAGCCCCAGAGCCCGTGCCACCGCTGCCCGGCCCTCCGCCGCGGACGGCCGCACCGGCGTCGAAGAGAGCACGATCGCGCCGAGGCGGCGTTCCCGCCGGGCCGTGACCCGGCCCTGGCCAAATCCGGCCTCCACCGTTTCGACCAGCAGGTGCGCCGCTGCGGCCTCCGCAGCGTCCGCCGTCACCGGGGCGGCCGACCGGATGACGGCGCCGGTACCGGCGGCGTCCTGCCCTTCGGCGCGCGACACCTCGGCGACGGCCAGCCATTCGTGGCCCGCGAGCCGGCTGCCCCGCGGGAGTCCGGCGCGGCTGCCGGAGCTGAGTAAGTACCGCTCCCCCACGCCCGGGACCCGGCGTGCCACCCGGTCCGGGAAAGCAAGCGCGACGACGAAGCCGACGCCCTCCGGGCCGCCAATCGCGCCCGCCGCCGTGGCGCCGCTGCCGGATCCGGATTGGCGCGCAATCGCCTCCATCCGGCGGACGTCGTCGGCCCAGCGCCCGGAGCCAGGGTCCCGGCCGGACCGCAGGGCGTGCAGGAGCCCGGTCAGATCGGCGCCGGGGGCCCGCTCGCCGCCGGCGACGACGGCGACGGCCTCCGCCGCGCTGCGGTGCCCGACAACTGACGCACCGTCCAGCAAGGCGCGGGCGAGCCGCGGATCGGCGGGCACCCGGGCCAGCAGCTTGCCCAGTTCGGTGGCAAGTCCGGCCGGGCCCACGGCGCCCAGTTCGCGCAGCACTTCAACCGCCTCGTCCATCGCCGCGCGGGGCGGGGCATCCGGCAGGGCGAGCCCGCGGCCGCCGGGTGATCCCCAGCAGGCCAGGACCAGGGCCGCGCCGGTGAGGTCCGCCACCGCCATCTCCGGGGTCTGGTGCGCCGGGGCGGCGCCGTAGCTCTTCTGGTCATAGCAGCGCACCACAAGGCCCGGGCCTTGCCGGGCGGCGCGGCCAGCGCGCTGTTCGGCCGAGGCCCGGGAGCAGGACACCGTGACGAGGCCCGTCATGCCGCGCCCGGCGTCCCGCCGCGGCTCACGGGACAGCCCGGAGTCGACCACCAGACGTACGCCCGGAACCGTCAGGGAGGATTCGGCGAGCGCCGTGGCGACAATGATCCGCGGCGGTTCGCCGGGGCCGCGGCCGGACACGGCCCTGTCCTGCAGGGCCGGCCCGACCTGGCCGTGCAGCTCCAACACCTCCGCATGCACCCGTCCGCGCAGCCGCGCGGCGACGTAAGAAACCTCCCGTGCCCCCGGAACGAAGATCAGGGCGTCGCTGTCCCGTCCGGCGRCGAGCGCCGCGGCGTGGGCGTGGGCCGCAGTGGCGGCCACGTGGTCCAGGAAAGCGTGGGTCACGCCGCGGGGGTCCAGCCGGGGACCTGGTGCCGGCGCCCATTGGATCTCCAGCGGGTACAGCGCGGACGGGCAGCCGACGACGGGAGCCGCGCCGCCGTCGTCGTCGACGGGAGCGCTTCCGGTACGGGTTTCAGGCGGCGGGTTCTCCCCCAGCAGCGCGGCAAACCGGGCCGCGTCCAGGGTCGCTGACATGGCAACCAGCGTGAGATCGCCGCGGAGCTGGCGGACCTCGGCGAGCATGCCCAGCAGCAGGTCGGTTTCCAGGCCGCGTTCGTGGACTTCGTCGAGCACCACCGCGCCGGTATCCTCCAGACCCGGATCGGCCAGCAGCCGGCGCAGCAGGATGCCCGGCGTCACGAATTCAATCCAGGTTCCGGGGCCGGCCCTGCGGTCCCCGCGGACCGTATAGCCGACGCGGTCGCCCAGCGTGCTGCCGTCCAGCTCGGCGAGGCGCCGGGCCGCGGACCGTGCGGCCACGCGGCGCGGCTGGGTCACCACGATGTGCCGAGCGCCGCCGCGCGGGGCAAGGTTGGCCAGAAGCGGGGGCACCAGCGTGGTTTTCCCCGTTCCGGGCGGTGCTTCCACCACCGCTGCCCCGCCCGCGGCACCGGCGTGCAGCGCGTCCGAGAGCCGTCCCAGTGCACCGGCGAACACCAGGCC
>NZ_JBFRFD010000360.1:0-3837 GCF_052114645.1 Arthrobacter sp. 2YAF22_2 | reverse complement strand
GGGTCGCGCCCCCGCGGCGGGCGGCGGCGGCATGGCCGAACTCGTGGAAGCCGGCCGACAGGACGGTGACCAGGAAGATCAGCAGCACCAGACCGGGGTTGGCGAACGCCTCATGCGTCGCCGAGGCGAGGCCCTTGACCATCAGCACCCACCAGCAGGTGGCGAGGAACGCGGCCGTGACCAAGACGACGATCAGCGGGTTGAACAGCGTGGCGAACGGCGCGGTGATTTTCCGGGTGCGTCCCGGGTCCGTGACGGAGTAGCGGAACCGCATGCCAAGGAGCGGATTGGCCTTGCGGACCTCGGGCTGAGAGCCGTCGGCCAGCCGCAGCAGGCCCAGCGGGAGGAGCTGGGTGTCGATCAACGTCCGGACGTTCTCCGCACTGACCCGCTTGCCGAAAGCGCTGCCGGCGTGGTCCGCGATTTCCTCCAAACCGCGGCGACCGTCCACGGCTTCAAGCACCAAGTACAGCAGCCGGGTCAGCTGGATGGTCTGGCCGTCGGCACGCCGGACCAGGGAGGGGGCCTGCTTGTAGCCTGACCCCTTGGTCTCGCCGATCAGCTGGACGCCGTCGGCGAGCGCCGGCGGCGGCAAGGTGGAGGGAGCTGTAGCCGCAGCGTCCGGGGCAGGGGCCGACGGCGGGCCGTCCTGCCTGGACGGCCCGCCTTGCACATTAGCCATTGACTGGCTACTGCTTCAGGGTGGACTGCTGCTCGGCGCCGGAGGTGGCATTGCCGTGGATGTCCTGGTTGATGATGGCGTCCTGGTGGGCGACAGCGTAGGCGTTGCTGTCGATGGAGCCGATGTTGGCTCCGACGGCGGCATCGATCGGCGCGGCGACGTTGGCGTTGGCAGCCACAGCACCGTTGATGGGTGCGGCGATGCCGGCGTTGGCATCCAGGTTGACGTTGACGTTGAGCAGGTTGCCGTTGAGGGCGCCCGCGGCGCCGGCGGTGGCCGCGCCGAGGTCCGGGGTGCTACCGGCCGGCAGCACGCTGCCGGGGAGGGCCGAGCCGCCGGTGGTGCCGGCCGGGATGGTCGCCGCAGCGCCTGCGGTGGCCGGGTCCGTCGTCGCGGGAGCGGCGGCGGCCGGGGTCGCGGTGTCCGTGGCGGGGGCCGCGGTCCCTTGGTCGATGCCGCTGTCCTGCACGGAATGTGCGGTGGCRTCACCGGTGATGCCCTGGTTGATGAGGGTGCCCTGGTCGGCGAGCGCCTGGGATTCGGATCCGAAGGAGAGGACGTTGGCCGACGCACCCGCGTCAATCGGTGCCGCGACGTTGGCGTTGGCTGCGACGCCGAGATCGATCGGTGCTGCGGCGCTGATGCCGAGGTTCAGATCGGCGTTCAGGTCCAAGACAGAGGCAACTTCCTTGTCGGGGAGGGCCGTGGCACCCTCGGCCATCAGTTCATCGTCGCTGAGCGGGGCCAGTTCCTGTTCGCTGCTCACAATAGACTCCAATTCCGGCACGGTTTCTGCTGCCCCCAGTGAGCAGTCTCCACCTGAATGTGCCTAGTGACGGTCAATAGTAAGCATGATGATCATTAATTGGCACCCCCTGCTCGCCGGTTGCTCCGTAACGGCCCTTATGGGACTCCAAAAGGGCCGTTACGGAGCAGCGGACCGGCGGGCTACTTCAGCCCGGCGCCCGGCAGCAGCTCCGTGGCGCCGAGGGAGTCGGCGACGAACGCGTAGTCCCAGGCGCGTTCCTTCCACTGCACGTAGCGGCCGGAGGCGCCGCCATGGCCGCCCTCCATTTCGATTTTCATCACGATCGGCTCGCTGCCGGTGTTCAGCTCGCGCAGCCGCTGCACCCACTTGGCGGGCTCCACGTAGAGCACGCGGGTGTCGTTGAAGCTGGTGACCGCGGCGATCTTGGGATAGGCCGCCGCCCGGACGTTCTCATACGGGGTGTACGACTTCATGTAGGCGTACACCTCCGGGTCGGTGATCGGGTTGCCCCACTCCTCCCACTCCAGCGCCGAGAGCGGCAGTTCAGGATCCAGGATCGTGGTCAGCGCGTCCACGAACGGGACCGCCGCAACGATCGCGGCGTACTTTTCCGGCGCCAGGTTGGCCACGGCGCCCATCAGCAGGCCACCGGCGGAGCCGCCCATGGCCGCGATCCGGGCCGGGTCCACCCAGCCGGATCCGGCGAGCCAGTCGGTGGCGGCGATGAAGTCCGTAAAGGTGTTCTTCTTGTGCAGTTTCTTGCCGTCGTCGTACCAGTGCCGGCCCAGTTCGCCGCCGCCGCGGATATGGGCGATCACGAACACGACGCCGCGGTCCAACAGGGACAGCCGGGGAATGCCGAAGCCGGGGTCCATGCTCATCTCGTAGGAGCCGTAGCCGTAGACCAGGCCCGCTGCCGTCGAATCCTGCCGCACCGACGCGTGCCGGAGCACCGACAGCGGGACGCGGGTCCCGTCGTCGGCCATGGCCCATTCCCGGGTGGCGACGTAGTCGGACGGCGAGTAGCCGCCCAGCACGGGGCTCTCCTTGCGCAACAGCAACTCGCCGGCGGGCACCTCCGCCGTCGGCAGGACAAAATCGTAGACCCGTGACGGCGTGAAGTAGGAGGTGTAACCCATCCGGATCACGGGCGCCTCGTAGTCGGAACCGGCAACGCCGGACGTGTACAGCTCCTCGTCAAACGCGGGCTCCACGGCGGCCCCCTGGTCTGGTGTGCCGAGTCCTGCCAGCGGCAGGACCTGCACGCGTTCGATCGTGTCCTTGCGGATGGACAGCACCAGGTGCGTGGCTGTGACGCCGGCGCCGTTCACCCGCACCTGCTCGGAATGCTCGACGACGGTCCGCCAGTGCTGCTCGGCGACGGGTTTGGCCAGCTCAGCCGGGTCCACGAGCGAGACCATCGAGTTGATGGCGTCCTTGTTGTGGGTCAGCAGGAGGGTCTCCCTCGGCTGCCCCGAAGCGTCGGTCAGCAGGAACGGTTCGGCCTCGTAGAGGAGTCGCTCGGAGCGGGGTATCACGGTGGCCAGCCCGGCGTCGGGGGCGTCGAAGCGCAGCAGCCGGGTCTCGCTGAACTCGGAGCAGCCAATGCCCAGCACGAGGTGGCGGCGGTCCGCGGAGAGCTCGAAGCCCAGCCACATGGCGACGTCGTCCTCCTGGTAAATCACCTCATCCTCGGTGACCGGTGTGCCCAGCACGTGCGCCTTCACCTGGTACGGGCGCCAGGACGCGTCCACCACGGTGTAGAAGATGCGGCCGCCGTCGGGCGAGAAGGAGATGCCGTAGAAGACGTTCTCGATCACATCCGGCAGCAGCTCGCCGGTGCGGAGGTCCTTGATGTGGAGCGTGAACCGTTCGTCGCCGGCGTTGTCCACGGCGTAGGCGTACAGGTTCCCGTCGATGGTCACCGCGGAGCCGCCGACGGCGAAGAAGGGCTGGCCTTCGGCTTCGACGTTGCCGTCCAGGAGCACCTCCTCGCCGGGGATGTCCACGCCGACCTCGACGGCGGGGGGTGTCCAGCCGGCCACGCGGTCCTCGCTGTCCTGGGCGCGGACGCGGCACTGGATGCCGTATTCCTTGCCCTCGACCGAGCGGGTGTAGTACCACCAGCCGTCCTTGCGGTGCGGCACGGAGAGATCAGTTTCCTGGGTGCGGCCCTTGATTTCCTGGAAGATGGCCTCGCGCAGCGGTTCCTGGTGGGCCGTGACGGCCTCCTGGTAGGCGTTCTCGGCCTTCAGCAGGTCCACGACCTCGGCGGATTCCTTGTCCCGCAGCCACTCGTAGTTGTCCTCGAAGGCGTCGCCGTGGTGGGTCCGGAGGGCGGGAACCTTCTTGGCGACGGGGGGCTGCGGGGAGGGCTGCACGGGAG
>NZ_JBFRFD010000359.1:0-3841 GCF_052114645.1 Arthrobacter sp. 2YAF22_2 | reverse complement strand
GGGCCAAGACCATGTGGGTCTCCACGTTCCACTCCTCCTGCGTCCGGATCCTGCGCCGCGAAGCCAAAAATGTGGGTCTGAACTCCAACTTCTCCATCTACGACTCGGCCGATTCGCTCCGGCTCATCAACCTCGTGGCAAAGAACCTGGACCTGGATCCGAAGCGGTTCCCGCCGAAAGCCATCCAGCACAAGATCTCGGCGCTCAAGAACGAGCTGATCGACGCGGACAGCTTTTCCTCCAGCGCCAACCACAACGAGCCCTTCGAACAGGCCGTCGCCGAGGTCTTCAAGGGATATACGCAGCGGCTGCGCCAGGCCAACGCGATGGACTTCGATGACCTGATTGCCGAAACCGTCTACATGTTCCGGGCCTTCCCGGCGGTCGCCGACTCGTACCGGCGCCGCTTCCGGCACGTGCTCGTGGACGAGTACCAGGACACCAACCACGCCCAGTACGCCCTGGTGCGGGAGATCGTCGGCGAGGGGCCCGGCGCGGCGGAGCTGACCGTCGTCGGCGACTCCGACCAGTCCATCTACGCCTTCCGCGGTGCGGACATCCGCAACATCGTGGAGTTCGAGAAGGACTACCCGGACGCCCGGACCATCAAGCTTGAGCAAAACTACCGCTCCACCCAAACGATTCTCAGCGCCGCGAACTCGGTCATCTCCCGCAACCCCAACCGGCCGGAGAAGCGGCTCTGGACGGCCGAGGGCGACGGCGAAAAAATCGTCGGCTACGTCGGTGAGAACGAGCACGACGAGGCCCAGTTCATCGCCAAGGAAATCGACCGGCTGCAGGACGAGGGGGACCTCCGCCCGGGCGACGTCGCCATCTTCTACCGCACCAACGCCCAGTCCCGGTCCATCGAGGACGTCCTGGTGCGCGTGGGGCTGCCCTACAAGGTGGTTGGCGGCACCCGGTTCTACGAGCGCAAGGAAATCAAGGACGCCCTCGCCTACCTGCGCGTGCTGGTCAACCCGGACGACGACGTCAACCTGCGCCGGATCCTCAACGAACCCAAGCGCGGCATCGGCGACCGGGCCGAGGGAGCCGTCGCAGCACTCGCCGAGCGCGAGCGGACCTCCTTCATGGCCGCCGCCCGCCGCGCCGAGGAAGCGCCCGGCATGGCCACCCGCTCCGTCAACGCCGTGTTGGGCTTCGTGAAGCTCCTCGACGACCTCGCCGAGGTGGCCACCGGCTCCGGCGCCGCCGCGGCCCTGGAAGCCGTCCTGGAGCAGACCGGCTACCTCGCCACCCTGCGCTCGAGCACCGATCCGCAGGACGAATCCCGGGTCGAGAACCTCGCCGAACTGGTCGCCGTCGTGCGCGAATACGAACGGGACAACCCCGAGGGATCGCTCGGTGCCTTCCTGGAGCAGGTCTCGCTCGTGGCCGACGCCGACCAGATTCCCGACGCGCCGGCAGGGAGCGCCGATGAGCTGGCGGCCGCCGTCGCCGAAGCGAAACGGCTCGGCGTCGTCACCCTGATGACCCTGCACACCGCGAAAGGGTTGGAGTTCCCGGTGGTGTTCCTGACCGGGATGGAGCACGGGCTGTTCCCGCACCAGCGCTCGGCCACGGACCCCAAGGAACTCGCCGAAGAGCGCCGGCTCGCCTACGTGGGCCTGACCCGTGCCCGGAAACGGCTGTACCTGACCCGGTCCGAGGTCCGCAGCATGTGGGGCCAGAGCCAGTACAACCCGGCGAGCCAGTTCATCGAGGAGATCCCCGCCGAACTGGTCGAGTGGAAGCGCGAAGGATCCACCCGCCAGGCCGGCGGCTGGGGGAGCGGGGGCTCCATCGGTTCCAGCCGCTACGGCGGATCCTTCTGGGGAGCCGGCACGGCCCGCGGCACCGGCGCGGACGCCTCGGCCGGCTTCAACTCCGATGTCCCCGCCGCCATCGCCAAGAACCGGGTCCAGCCGCAGAAGGAGATCGTCGCCGTCAGCGTGGGGGACAAGGTCAACCACACCAGCTTCGGCAACGGCACCGTCCTCGCGGTCGAAGGCGCCGGGGACAAGACGGTCGCGAAGGTGAAGTTCGACGTCGGCGAGAAGCGGCTCCTGCTGCGGTACGCCCCGCTGACCAAGATCGACGCCTGACCGGCCAGCCCACCCGAGCGATGTCCTCCGGGGTCGTTTCCTTCTTCTCGCAGGACCGTTACGAACCAGCCTCCGACGACGCCCAACGCGCCTCGCGGGCCCCGCGGAGGCCCGAAAAACCCCGTAATCTAGCGGTTTTTCTACGCTTCATAGAATAGTGTCCTTACTCACATAAGGGGTACTCTGGGTCGGGCTGGTCCGTTCAAAGGACTAGAGTTCCAAAAGGAGCATTGCGCCGTGTGGCTCGTTTCCAAGCCTGTCGCAGGGTGCGTTTATTCCGCAGCCCGGTAACCGCGAATACGTGGGGTCCGGCTGTACAGAAACTACTTCGACGTAGAAGGACACTAAACCGTGGACCTGTTTGAATATCAGGCGCGCGATATGTTCGAGGCGCACGGTGTACCCGTGCTTGCTGGCATCGTGGCGCACACCCCTGAAGAAGCAAAGGCAGCTGCCGAGAAGATCGGCGGCGTAACTGTCGTCAAGGCACAGGTTAAGGTCGGTGGCCGCGGGAAGGCCGGCGGCGTTAAGGTCGCGAAGACCGCTGACGAGGCTCTCGAATACGCCACCAACATCCTCGGCATGGACATCAAGGGCCACACCGTCAACAAGGTGATGATTGCCCAGGGTGCCGACATCGCCGAGGAATACTACTTCTCCGTCCTGCTGGACCGGGCCAACCGCAACTACCTGGCCATGTGCTCGGTTGAGGGCGGCATGGAAATCGAACAGCTCGCCGTCGAGCGCCCCGATGCCTTGGCCAAGGTCGCGATCGACCCCGCCGTCGGCATCGACCAGGCCAAGGCCGACGAAATCGTCGCAGCCGCAGGCTTCGCCGAGGAACTGCGCGGCAAGGTCGCCGCCGTCATCCTCAAGCTCTGGGACGTGTTCAAGAAGGAAGACGCCACCCTCGTGGAGGTCAACCCGCTGGTCAAGACCGGCGCCGGCGACATCGTTGCCCTCGACGGCAAGGTCACCCTCGACGAGAACGCTGGCTTCCGCCACGCCAAGCACTCCGCCCTTGAAGACAAGGACGCCGCTGACCCGCTCGAGGCCAAGGCCAAGGCCCAGGACCTCAACTACGTCAAGCTCGACGGCTCCGTCGGCATCATCGGTAACGGTGCCGGCCTGGTCATGTCCACGCTCGACGTCGTCGCCTACGCCGGCGAAAACCACGGCAACGTCAAGCCCGCCAACTTCCTGGACATCGGCGGTGGAGCTTCCGCCGAGGTCATGGCAGCAGGCCTCGACGTCATCCTGGGCGACGAGCAGGTCAAGTCCGTCTTCGTCAACGTCTTCGGCGGCATCACCGCCTGTGACGCGGTCGCCAAGGGCATCGTCGGTGCACTGGCCGAGCTGGGCCACTCCGCGAACAAGCCGCTGGTCGTCCGCCTCGACGGCAACAACGTCGAGGAAGGCCGCCGCATCCTGGCCGAGGCCAACCACCCGCTGGTTACCCTGGCCGCCACCATGGACGAGGGCGCCGACAAGGCTGCCGAGCTCGCCAACGCAGCGAAGTAAAGGGACCGACTATGTCTATTTATCTGAACAAGGACTCCAAGGTCATCGTCCAGGGCATCACCGGCGGCGAAGGCACCAAGCACACCGCCCTGATGCTCAAGGCCGGCACCAACATCGTCGGCGGCGTCAACGCCCGCAAGGCCGGCAGCACCGTCCTGCACGGCGATAAGGAAATCACCGTCTTCGGCACCGTCAAGGAAGCCATGGCCGAGACC
>NZ_JBFRFD010000358.1:0-3849 GCF_052114645.1 Arthrobacter sp. 2YAF22_2 | reverse complement strand
GGGTTGAAAGTAATCGCGACATAGAAGTACGTGAAGAAGACAATCATGGCGAAGTAGAGCGCCATGTAGATGGGGTGGTCACCGCGGGTCAGGTTGTTGTTGATCCACTCAACCCACGGCGCCATGGACTCGCCTGGCTTGGGCTGGTTGAACTGCGAAATCAGGCCCGGCAGGTAGAGCATCGAGGACGCGAAAATGACGGGCACGACGCCGGCCATGTTCACCTTGATGGGGATGTAGGTGCTGGTGCCGCCCACGGTGCGGCGGCCGATCATGCGCTTGGCGTACTGCACCGGGATGCGGCGCTGGGACTGCTCGACAAAGACGACCAGCGCCACTGTGAGCAAGCCGATGACCAGCACCATGAAGAACGTGCCCGGCCCCTGCGCCTTCCAGATCGCGCCCAGCGACGTCGGGAAGCCGGCGGCAATGGACGTGAAAATGAGTAGCGACATGCCGTTGCCCACGCCCTTTTCCGTCACGAGCTCGCCCATCCACATGATCAGGCCGGTACCGGCCGTCAGGGTGATGATGATGAGGATCGTGGTGATGATGCTGGTGTCCGGGATGATCGGCAGCTGGCAGTTAGGCAGCAGCTGGCCGGAGCGCGCCAGCGACACCAGCGTCGTGGCGTTCAGCAGGCCGAGGGCGATCGTCAGGTAACGCGTGTACTGCGTCAGCTTGGACTGGCCCGAGGCGCCCTCGTCGTAGAGCTGCTGGAACCGGGGAATGACCACCCGGAGCAGCTGGACGATGATGCTGGACGTGATGTACGGCATGATCCCGAGCGCGAAAATTGAGACCTGCAGCAAGGCACCGCCGCTGAACAGGTTGACGAGCTGGTAGATCCCGCCCGTGGTCTGACCGTTCTGCAAGCATTGCTGGACATTCTGGTAGCTCACACCAGGCGAGGGGATGAACGCACCCAAGCGGAAGATTGTGATGATTGCCAGCGTGAACAACAACTTGCGTCGCAGATCAGGCGTGCGAAAGGCCCGGCCGAATGCGCTAAGCAAGCGTCCTCCTGAGGAATAAGTAAAGTCGTGTGAGACAGGTCAAATAAACCCAACAACCGAGTCTAACGGGTGGATGCGCCCGCCGAACAATCGGCGGGGCCCGGAAATGAAAAAACTCCCGACGCCGGGGCCGGAGCCCCGGAGCCGGGAGTTTCAACAACGGGCGAATGCCCCGCCGCCTCCTTAGAGGGCGGTGGTGCTTCCGCCTGCTGCGGCAATCTTTTCTGCGGCACTGGCCGAGAATGCGTGGACGGTGACGTCAACCTTGACGGTGATGTCGCCGGTGCCCAGCACCTTGACGGGCTGGTTCTTGCGAACGGCACCCTTTTCGACCAGGTTCTCCACGGTGACTGCGCCACCTTCCGGGAACAGCTCGTTGAGCTTGTCCAGGTTTACAACCTGGTACTCAACCCGGAACGGGTTCTTGAAGCCGCGCAGCTTCGGCAGGCGCATGTGCAGCGGCAGCTGGCCGCCGGCAAAGCCAGCCTTGATCTGGTAGCGGGCCTTCGTACCCTTGGTACCGCGACCGGCGGTCTTACCCTTGGAACCTTCACCACGACCAACGCGGGTCTTGGCGGTCTTGGCACCCGGGGCGGGACGCAGGTGGTGAACCTTCAGTGCGTTCTGCTTCTCAGCAGCGGCGCCCTGTGCCTTCTCGGCGGTGTTCTTCTCTGCCATTTACTTCGCCTCCTCTACCTTTACCAGGTGCGGAACCGTGTTGAGCATTCCAACGGTCACGGCATCGGCGGTGCGGACAACGGTGTGTCCGATCCGCTTCAGGCCGAGGGACCGCAGGGTGTCGCGCTGGTTCTGCTTGCCGCCAATGACGGACTTGATCTGAGTGATCTCCAACTGGGCGTCGGAGGGAATCAGGTTTTTAGCCACGACTCAGACACCTGCCTTCTGGTTCATGATCGCCTTCACCATTGCCGCCGGAGCGATCTCGTCGAGCGGGAGGCCGCGGCGTGCTGCCACTGCTGCCGGCTCTTCGAGGCGCTTCAGCGCATCAACGGTCGCGTGAACGATGTTGATGGCATTGGAGGAACCGAGCGACTTGGAGAGGATGTCGTGGATGCCCACGCACTCCAGTACTGCACGGACCGGACCGCCGGCGATAACACCGGTACCGGCGGAAGCCGGACGCAGCATGACGACGCCTGCGGCGGCTTCGCCCTGAACACGGTGCGGAATGGTGCTGCCGATGCGGGGAACGCGGAAGAAGGACTTCTTGGCCTCTTCAACGCCCTTCGCGATGGCGGCGGGAACTTCCTTGGCCTTGCCGTAGCCGACGCCGACCATACCGTTGCCGTCACCGACGACGACGAGCGCGGTGAAGCTGAAGCGACGACCACCCTTGACGACCTTGGAAACACGGTTGATGGTTACGACGCGCTCTACGAACTGGCTCTTCTCGGCTTCGCGGCCGCCGTCACGGCCACCACGGCCACCACGGTCGCCACGGCCCTGGCCGCGGTCGCCACGCTCGCCACGACGGGCGCCACCACGGGCGCCGTCGGTGGTAGCAGGCGCAGCGGTCTCAGTTGCCGGAGCAGCTACAGCTTCAGTCACCTGAATGTCCTTTTCGTTATTTTCGGTCACAGTGCGAGCCCACCTTCACGTGCGCCGTCAGCGACGGCGGCGATCCGGCCGTGGTACTTGTTACCACCGCGGTCGAAGACAACTGCCTCGATGCCGGCAGCCTTGGCACGCTCGGCGACGAGCTCGCCGACGCGCTTGGCTTTGGCGGTCTTGTCACCGTCGAATGCACGAAGGTCGGCTTCCAGAGTGGACGCGCTCGCTACGGTCAGGCCCTTGGTGTCATCGACAACCTGGACGAATACGTGGCGTGCGGAACGGTTGACGACCAGACGCGGACGTACAGCCGTACCGGAAATGCGCTTGCGGATACGAAGCTGGCGGCGGCTGCGCTGGGCAGACTTGCTCTTGTTCGTACGCTTCTTGTTAATTGCGATCGCCATGGTTACTTACCAGCCTTTCCGACCTTGCGGCGGATGACTTCGCCTGCGTAACGGATGCCCTTGCCCTTGTAGGGGTCCGGCTTCCGCAGCTTGCGAATGTTGGCAGCAACCTCGCCGACCTGCTGCTTGGAGATACCTGAAACAGAGAGCTTGGTCGGGGTCTCAACTGCAAAGGTGATGCCGTTCGGTGCCGAGACGTTGACCGGGTGGCTGTAGCCCAGAGCGAACTCCAGGTCAGAACCCTTGGCCTGGACGCGGTAACCGGTACCGACAATCTCAAGCTTCTTCTCGTAGCCTGCGGTGACACCCTGGATCATGTTGGCGATCAGGGTGCGGGTCAGGCCGTGCAGCGAACGTGAGGCGCGCTCGTCGTTCGGGCGGGCGACAGTCAGGGTGCCTTCTTCCAGGGAGACCTCGATCGGGCTCGCCACAGTGTGGCTCAGCTCGCCTTTGGAACCCTTGACGCTGACGACAGAGCCGTCAACCTTGACCTCAACGCCGGCAGGAACGGTGATGGGGAGACGTCCA
This sequence comes from Arthrobacter sp. 2YAF22_2, assembly GCF_052114645.1. NCBI lineage: Bacteria > Bacillati > Actinomycetota > Actinomycetes > Micrococcales > Micrococcaceae > Arthrobacter > Arthrobacter sp. 2YAF22_2. The sequence goes on along the minus strand of NZ_JBFRFD010000358.1, from coordinate 326 downwards.
ATACGTGACATTATTCTCTTCCTTTCCCGTTACCAGACGTAAGCGAGGACTTCGCCGCCCACGCCCTTCTTGCCGGCCTGCTTGTCAGTCAAGAGGCCGGAAGAGGTGGACAGGATTGCAACACCCAGGCCACCGAGCACGTGCGGCAGGTTGGTGGACTTTGCGTATACGCGCAGTCCCGGCTTGGAAATACGACGAACGCCAGCGATGGAACGCTCGCGGTTCGGACCGAACTTGAGCTCGAGGGTCAGCTTCTTGCCAACCTCAGCGTCTTCTTCTTTCCAGGAGGCGATGTAACCTTCGGCCTTCAGGATGTCGGCAACGCG
>NZ_JBFRFD010000357.1:0-3857 GCF_052114645.1 Arthrobacter sp. 2YAF22_2 | reverse complement strand
AGGTGGTGCAGCGGGCAGGTTCCCGGCAGCGTTCGCAGGCCAGCGATGGCGCGTAGCCTGCACGCGCCACCTGGACGAGGACGGGACCGCGTTCCAGGCCCTCTTTTGCGGCCCGCCACGCGGCGCCGGGCAGCCGGGCGACCCGGGCCAGCGGGTCGCGTTCCTGCTCGAAACTGTCGGCGGTGTTGAGCACGCGCGGCACGGTCCGGCGGAGCACGGCGCGCCCCGCTTCGACCGGGCTGGCCCAGCCGGACTCCACCAGCCGCTGCACCTCGGTACTGCGCGCGTGTCCGGCGAACAGGCAGGCGGCCCCTTCGTGCGCGGCCCGGAGCAGCAGCACTTCGCGTGCGTGGGCATACGGGGACCGTTGCTCGATGTGCAGGTCGTCGCCGTCGTCCCAGCAGACCACGAGGCCCAGGTTGTGCACCGGGGCGTAAGCGGCGGAGCGGGTGCCCACTGCGACGCCGGCCGCCCCGCTGAGCACCCGCAGGAAGCTGCGGTACCGCGGGGTCGGGCCGTCGTCGGCGGTGAGCCGGGCGACATCCCCGGCGGGAAGGAGCTCCAGGAGGGCCGCTTCGGCCCGGTCCAGGTCGCGGTAGTCAGGCACCACGACGACGGCGCCGCGCCCGGAGCGGCGCACGGCGGCGACCGCCTCGGCAACCAGCCGGGGCCAGCCACGGTCACCGAACCCCTGCAGGGCGCTCAGTACTGCGCGCGGCGACTCCCCCGCCGCCAGGTGCTGCAGGAACGCGGGGCCGTTGTGGTAGTCCACCCAGCAGGACGGCGGAGCCGCGGGCTGGGTGTCCGGGTCCTCGTTGGCGGCGTCGAAGAGCGCGGGGTCCAAGAGGCCGCCGGGCGCGAAGTCCTTTTCCAGCCTGGCCATCCGCGGCGGGACCGCGACGCGCAGCACGTCGCTGACGGTCCCGGCGTAGCGGGCGGCAACCCTTCCGGCCAGTTCGGCCACCGCGGGGGTGAGCACCGCGACCGGGGACACAACCTTGTACAGCGGCACCAGGGGGTGGCCCGCGTCGGAGTCCGCCGTGCGTTCGAGCAGGTAGCCGCCGAGTTCCTGGCCGCTGAATTTTACCCTGACCCGGACGCCGGGCCGGGCGGCCGAATCGAGCTCCGCCGGCACGCTGTAGTCGAACGGCCGGTCCAGGTGCGGGAGGGCCGATTCCAGCAACACCCGGGCGACCGGAAGTTCCGCGGCCAGCGCCGGCCCAGCGGCAGCCGCGGAGGCCGGGAAGCCGTGCAGCAGCGAGAGCTGGAGTGGTTCCTCGGGCGCTGCCGGGCGGCCATGTGGTGGATTCATGGCGTCTGCCTCCCTTCAGCGGCTGGTCACGGAAACGTTGGCGATCGACTCAACGGGCAAGTTAAGACTGTAGCCAGGCCGCCGGTTGGCGGCCTGGCTACAGCACATCACAGGGCTGGGACATTTAAGAGCTGTGGTCGTTCAGAGCGGTGCTCGTTCAGATCCTGCACACTAAACGTCGCTGCCGAGGCCTATGCGTTGAAGAACGCCTTCAGCTCGTCGACCCGGTCAAGACGCTCCCAGGTGAAGTCCGGATCCTCGCGGCCGAAGTGGCCGTGGGCGGCCGTCTTGGCGTAGATCGGACGTTTGAGGTCCAGCGCGTCGATGATGGCGCGGGGGCGCAGGTCGAAGATCTCGGCGATCGCGGCGCTGATCCTGGCGGGGTCGACGGTTTCGGTGCCGAAGGTCTCCACGTAGGTGCCCACCGGGCGGGCCTGGCCGATCGCGTACGCAATCTGGATTTCGGCGCGCTTCGCGAGGCCGGCGGCCACCACGTTCTTGGCAACCCAGCGCATCGCGTACGCGGCCGAGCGGTCCACCTTCGACGGGTCCTTGCCGGAGAAGGCACCGCCGCCGTGCCGGGCCATGCCGCCGTAGGTGTCGACTATGATCTTGCGGCCGGTCAGTCCGGCGTCGCCCACCGGGCCGCCGATGACGAAGGCGCCGGCCGGGTTGAGGATGTTCCGGGACCGGGAGGTGTCCAGGTTGGACAGCGCCATGACCGGGTCGACCACGTGCTCGGCGAGGTCCGCCCGGAGCTGGTCGAGGCTGGCGCCTTCGGCATGCTGGCTGGAGATCACGATGGTCTCGACCGAGACCGGCCGGTCGCCGTCGTAACCCACGGTGACCTGCGTCTTGCCGTCGGGCCGGAGGTAGTCCAGCAGCCCGGATTTGCGGACCTCGGTCAGACGCTCGGACAGGCGGTGTGCGAGCCAGATCGGGACCGGCATGTAGGACGGGGTTTCATCGCTGGCATAGCCGAACATCAGGCCCTGGTCGCCCGCACCCTGGAGGTCGTAGTCGTCTTCCTGGCGGCCTTCGCGGGCTTCGAGGGAGTTGAAGACGCCGCCGGCAATGTCGTTGGACTGCTGGCCGATGGAGACGGAGACGCCGCAGCGGGCGCCGTCGAAGCCGTTCGCCGAGGAGTCGTAGCCGATTCCCAGGATGGTCTCGCGGACAATTTGCGGGATCTCGACGTAGGCGTCAGTGGTGACCTCGCCGGCCACGTGCACCAAGCCGGTGGTAGCAAGGGTTTCCACGGCAACGCGGGACTCCGGGTCCTTGGCCAACAGGGCGTCGAGGATCGAGTCGCTGATCTGGTCGCAGATCTTGTCGGGGTGTCCTTCCGTCACCGACTCGGACGTGAAGAGCCGGAGCGCGGCGGGCGTGGACCCGTGAAAGTCTGGAATGTGCAGCGGTAAAGTCACTCAACTACCTTACTGGTTGGAAAACGGACGTCCGGCGGCGTGTGTCCCCCTGCGAAGGAGACTTTGATTACGGCAACGCTCAGGCGGGCGGGACAAGCCTGCTCAACTCGGCGCTGATCCGGTCAATCACGGCGGCGGCGACGTCGGACTTGGAACCCGACGCCTGTTGGGGTTCGGAGCCGGAGCGCGCAAGGATGACTACGTCGTTGCTGTCCTGGCCGAAGACCCGGTCCTTCCCCACCTGGTTGACCACCAGCAGGTCGCAGGCCTTGCGGCGCAGCTTGGCCGCGGCGTATTCGAGGACGTCCCCGTCGGCGTCGCCGGTCTCGGCCGCGAACCCGACGATCAACTGGTTCCGGGAGGCCGCGTCCCGGACCTCGACGAGTTCACGCAGGATGTCCGGGTTGCGGACCAGCGAAATCACGGGGTCGGCGGCGTCGTCGCGTTTCTTGATCTTGGTGCCGGAGACGTCTGCCGGGCGGAAGTCCGCCACGGCGGCGGCCATGATGACGACGTCGGAATCCGCGGCGGCGTGCAGGGCGGCCTTGCGCAGTTCCAGCGCGGTCTCGACCTGCACCAGTTCGACGCCCTCAGGCGCCGGGACCTCCATGTGGGCTGCCAGCAGCCGGACCCGGGCGCCTGCCGCCCGGGCGGCAACAGCCAGCGCCACACCCTGCTTGCCGGAGGACCGGTTGCCCAGGAACCGGACCGGGTCCAGAGGTTCGCGGGTGCCGCCGGCGCTGACCGTCACGGTGAGCCCCGCCAGCGGCCCGGTCCCGGCGGCTGCCGGTGAACCGGACGCCGACGCCGGCAGGTCCGGCGCGTTGGGGACTTCGGCCGCACCGGCCAGGGCCAGCGCAGCGTCGAAAATCGCCGCCGGCTCGGGCAGCCGGCCAGGCCCGGAATCTGCCCCGGTGAGCCGGCCGGTGGCGGGCTCCAGCACGGTGATCCCCCTGCTGCGGAGGGTCTCGACGTTGGCCTGAGTTGCCGGGTGGCGCCACATTTCGGTGTGCATGGCCGGGGCCATCAGCACCGGGCCGCCCGCCATCAGCAGCGTGTTGGTCAGCAGGTCGTTGGCCTGTCCGGAGGCGGCGCGCGCCAGCAGGTCTGCCGTGGCC
>NZ_JBFRFD010000356.1:0-3858 GCF_052114645.1 Arthrobacter sp. 2YAF22_2 | reverse complement strand
TAACGCCGGCGCGGGTGCCGCCGATGGCCTTGGCGTAGGACAGGGCCAGTTCCTTGGCCTTGCCGGACGGGTTCTGCTCGACGGCGATCAGGTCCGGCACGCCGCGGCCGGCCTCGAATTCGCGGCGCACGATGTGGCCGGGTCCCTTGGGGGCGACGAGGGCGACGTCGACGTCGGCCGGCGGCTTGATGTAGCCGTAGCGGATGTTGAAGCCGTGGCCGAAGAAGAGGGCGTCGCCGGCCTGCAGGTTCGGGGCGATCTCGTCGGCGTAGACGTGGCGCTGGACCTGGTCCGGGGTGAGGACCATAATGAGGTCCGCTTCGGCGACGGCGTCGGCGACGTCGAGCACCCGCAGGCCCTCGGCCTCGGCCTTGGCGCGGGACTTGGAGTCTGCCTTCAGGCCGACGCGGACGTCAACACCGGAATCGCGCAGGCTGAGGGCGTGGGCGTGGCCCTGGGAGCCGTAACCGATGACGGCGACGGTGCGGCCCTGGATGATCGACAGGTCGGCGTCGTCGTCGTAGAACATTTCAGTCACTGGGGTGTCTCCTTATGAGTGGATTCTGTGGTGCTGGGGAAATCGGGGAAATTCGAAGGTGGTGCTGGTGGTGGGGCGGCGGGTCCGGCGCGCGGTTTAGGCGGTGCGCAGGGCCCGGTCGCTCATGGAGCGGGACCCGCGGCCGACGGCCAGGGTTCCGGACTGCACGATTTCGCGGACGCCGAACGGCTCGAGCACCGAGAGCAGTGCCGTGAGCTTGTCGGGGTGGCCTGTGGCCTCGATGACCACCGACTCTGTGGAGACGTCGACCACCGAGGCGCGGAAGAGGTCGGCTGCCTGGGTTACCTGCAGCCGGGTTGCGGCGTCCGCCCGTACCTTGACCAGGATGTGGTCGCGCTGTACGGAAGATTCGGGGGTGAGCTCGACGATTTTGATCACGTTGACCAGCTTGTTCAGCTGTTTGGTGACCTGCTCGATCAGCTCGCCGTCGGCGTCGACGACGACGGTCATCCGGGAGATGCCCGGGACCTCGGTCGGGCCGACGGCCAGGGAGTTGATGTTGAAGGCACGGCGGGCGAAGAGGCTGGCGACGCGGGTCAGCACACCGGGCTTGTCTTCGACCAGAACGGAGAGTGTGTGGCGTGTCATGTTCAGTCCTCTTCTTCCCAGTCCGGGGTCAGGTTGCGGGCAACCTGGATCTGGTCGTTGCTGACTCCGGCGGGGACCATCGGCCACACCATGGAGTTGGGGCTCACGACGAAGTCGATGACCACGGGTCGGTCGTTGATCGCCAGGGCCTGCTGGATGGTGGCGTCGATGTCCTCGTCGCGTTCGCAGCGGAACGCGGCGCAGCCGTAGGCGTCCGCAAGCTTGACGAAGTCGGGGATCCGGACGGTGTCGTGGCCGGTATTGAGGTCGGTGTTGGAGTAGCGGCCCTCGTAGAACAGGGTCTGCCACTGCCGCACCATGCCGAGGGAGGAGTTGTTGATAATGGCGACCTTGATCGGGATCTTGTTGATCGCGCAGGTGGCCAGCTCCTGGTTCGTCATCTGGAAGCAGCCGTCGCCGTCGATCGCCCAGACCACCCGGTCCGGCTCCCCTACCTTGGCGCCCATGGCTGCCGGAACGGCGTAACCCATGGTGCCGGCGCCGCCGGAGTTCAGCCAGGCGTGCGGGCGCTCGTACTTGATGAACTGCGAGGCCCACATCTGGTGCTGGCCGACGCCGGCGACATAGATGCCCTCGGGACCGGTCAGGGCTCCGATCCGTTCGATCACCCGCTGCGGTGCGCTGAGTCCGTCCTCGGGTTCGGTCCAGCCGAGCGGGTAGGTCTCCTTGAGGTTGTTCAGGAACGCCCACCAGTTGCTGAGGTCCGGAGTGCCCGCGGTTTCGAACTGCAGGCGCACGGCTTCGCTGAGTTCCGGGATGATCTCCTTGACCGAGCCGACGATCGGCACGTCGGCCGTGCGGTTCTTGGAGATTTCCGCCGGGTCGATGTCCGCGTGGATCACCTTGGCATGCGGGGCGAAGGACTTCAGGATGCCGGTGACCCGGTCATCGAAGCGCGCACCGAGGGTGATCAGCAGATCGGACTGCTGCAGCGCGGTCACGGCGGACACCGCGCCGTGCATGCCGGGCATGCCGACGTGCTGCGGATGGGAGTCCGGGAAGACGCCGCGGGCCATCAGCGTAGTCACCACGGGGGCGCCGGTGAGTTCGGCCAGGGCCCGCAGTTCCGCGGACGCGTGGGCCTTGACCACGCCGCCGCCGACGTAAAGCACCGGCTTGTGCGCCGCCGCGATCAGCCGGGCGGCCTCACGGACCTGCTTGCTGTGGCCGCGGACCACCGGCCGGTAGCCCGGCAGGTCGATTTTGGGCGGCCAGGAAAACGTCATCTGTCCCTGCTGGGCGTCCTTGGCGATGTCCACCAGGACGGGGCCCGGACGGCCGGTCGAGGCGAGGTGGAACGCCTCGGCCATGACATGGGGGATGTCGTTGGGGTCGGTAACCAGGAAGGAGTGCTTGGTGATCGGCATGGTGATGCCGACGATGTCCGCCTCCTGGAAGGCATCGGTGCCGATGACTCCGCTGGAAACCTGTCCGGTGATGGCCACCATCGGCACGGAGTCCATGTGGGCGTCCATGATGGCRGTAACGAGGTTGGTGGCACCGGGACCCGAGGTGGCGATGCAGACGCCAACCCGTCCGGTGACCATGGCATAGCCTTGCGCGGCGTGGCCGGCTCCCTGTTCGTGACGGACCAGAACGTGGTTCATTTTGGAGGCCATCAAGGGGTCATAGGTGGGCAGGATCGCGCCACCGGGCAAACCGAAAATGTCCTGGACGCCGAGTTCTTCGAGCGCGCGGACGATTGCTTGCGAGCCGGTCATCACCGTCGGGGGTACGACGTTGTTCGGCCCAAGGACGGGAGAGGCAGCAGCATGCTCGACGCCGGCATCTGCCGGACGTTCGACGCGTTCCGGAGCCTTGTGGGCTCCAGCGGACTTTGTGGCCATCAGCGAGGGGCTGATCGGCGATCCTTTGCTCATCGGGCTCTTCCTTTGGTGGATCTTCTGTGATCGTGGAACTGCGGGTAATAAAAAAACCCCTCAGCCCTGAGGGCTCTTCGAGGGGTTGCGCGTGACGGTCCGTTACCGTGAGGCTATTGAGCCACGCGCTTGGTAAGGACGACGACTGCCTCTGCAGCAGCGCAGCTGGTAACGATTTCGATCATGCGTTCAGTTTTCCCTCTGCGTGAGACGGCTGTCAACGAGCCCGGCCCCCGTCTCACTATCTGGACACCATTGTCCAATTATCGGACCCCTCCCCCAACTGACTCGCAGTAGTTGTCGTTATGAGGGCTCAAAACGACAACTACTGCGAGTCAGTTGGGTGGACGGTCCAACGCCGGTTCAGCCGCAGTACGCGCCGGTGGAGGCGCTGTGCACGAGCTTGGCGTACTTGGCGAGCACGCCCTTGGTGAACTTGGCCGGCAGCGGCTCCCAGCCCACCTTGCGGGACTCGAGTTCGGCGTCGTCCACCAGCAGATCGAACGACCGGGCGGCGATGTCCACCCGGATCCGGTCGCCGTCCTTGACGAAGGCGATCGGGCCGCCGTCGGCCGCTTCCGGGGCGACGTGGCCGATGCAGAGGCCCGTGGTGCCGCCGGAGAAGCGACCGTCGGTGAGCAGCAGGACATCCTTGCCCAGGCCGGCGCCCTTGATGGCGCCGGTGATGGCAAGCATCTCGCGCATGCCCGGACCGCCCTTGGGGCCTTCGTAGCGGATGACGACGACGTCGCCGGCCTTGATCTCGCCCTTGTCCAGCGCGTCGAGGGCACCCTGCTCACGCTCGAAGAC
>NZ_JBFRFD010000355.1:0-3863 GCF_052114645.1 Arthrobacter sp. 2YAF22_2 | reverse complement strand
GCCTCCGGCGCCTCGGCCTCGCTAGCCCCGGCACCGTCGGCGTCGTCGTCGTCRTCGAAACCCAGCTCGGCGTCTCCGTCGAGGTAGGAATCGGCTTCCTCGTCCGAGAGCGAATCGAAGGCTGCCACGCTGCGGTTGAAGAGGTCCAGGTGCGCGGTGGCGCCCATCCCGGCCAGTCCTTCGCGGACGTAATTGTCGATCTCCTCGCGCTCCGGCAGGGTGAAAACGTACTGGGCGAAGCCGCCGCCAAGCGCCTGCGTGAGGTAGAAGTCCACGTAGTAGCTGCGCAGCGCGTTCGGCGCGATTTCGTCCGCGTCCAGCAATTCCGCGTACATGGCGTTGACCACGTCCACATTGGCGTCCACGACGTCCACGTTGCCGCCGTGCAGGCTCTCCTGGGTCAGGACCGGGGCGTGTTCGGTGGCGGTCGGGCTCGAGGTCAGGCTGCTGCTCATGGGAATCCTCACGGTGGTGGCGGGCGGTGCTCCGTTCCCCTCCACGGTAGGGCCGCCCCGCCCCGGACGGTCTGAGCGGAAAGTGAACGTCAGGCGAAGTTTCCGGGCCCCGCCGGGCTGGCTAAGATGGATCAGATGACCAACCGCTGAAAGTAGTGCCCACATGCCATCCCATCCGGACGAGAGTGCGGCACTGGCAATACAGACCCCCGCGATTAACGACCGTTCCCTGGCGGCCGGACTGGCCTATGCCATGGGCAGCCGGGTTTCCGGGATGTCCTTCGACGCCGGCACCGGTCTCATGCTGGGAAAGGTCCGCGGCGGCGCGCCGCTGCCGTATTCGACGACGGCGAAGCTGGTCCGCAAGGGCGGCGGCTGGAGCTGCACCGTCGGCGTCTGCAGCTGCCCGGTCCGGAAGGATTGCAAGCACGTCGCCGCCCTGCTCTTTGCCGCCGAGGATAACCCGGCAATCCGCGTTCAGCTGCTCGCGCCGGCGGAATCCTCCCGGCTGTCGCGCCAGGCCGCCGGGCACGACCTGCCCGACTGGGAGCAGGCCCTCAGCCCGCTGCTGGCCCGGCCAGGCATTACGAAGTCCACCAACGGCGTCCCGCTGGCGTTGCAGTTCGAGCTCGAGGAGCCGGCCCCGCACTTCTCCTACACCGGGCGCCGGGATCCGCTGCGCAGCGTGCGCCAGTTGAAGGCCCGGCCCGTCATCATGGGCGCCAAGGGCAAATGGATCCGGGGCGACGTTTCCTGGAACACCCTGAGCTACCTGAACTACCGGCGCGAATGCAACGAAGCCCACGTGGAGTGGATGCAGGAGTTCCTCGCCTCGCACACCGCGCTGGCGAACCGCCAGCACGCCGGCACCGCGCCGTGGCTGGGGCTGAACACCTACGCCGGCAAGAACCTGTGGAGCCTGCTGGCCGACGCCGGGAAGATCGGCCTGGCCCTGGTCCACGGGCGGGGCAACGAACCGGTCCGGCTCGCTGGCGAGCCGGCCGCCGTCGGACTCAACCTCACCCGGCTCGGCGCTGAGGCGGCCGGCGACGGCGGGCTGGCGCTCGCGCCGAGCATCACCGTGGACGGCGCGCTGGTCGACCCGGCCTCGGTCGGAACGATCGGCCACCCCGCCCACGGGATTTTCGTGAGCTCGGACGCGGACGCGCTCCCGGGCGTGGCCCCGGCTGACGCCGTGATCACCCTGGCGCCGCTGGAAGGCGGCCTGAGCGATGAACTCCTGACCTTCGTGACCGCCGGCACCACCCTGCACATTCCGGCGCGGGACGAGGGCCGGTTCCTGACCGGGTTCTATCCCAAGCTCAAGCAGACCGCCCGGGTGACCGCCTCCGACGACTCCGTCGAGCTGCCCGCCCTGGCGGTGCCGACCCTCTCCGTGCTCGCCAATTACGGCGCCGACCACCGGGTCCGGCTGCACTGGGAGTGGCACTACAAGTCCGGCACCCTGGTCACGGCCCAACCCCTGTGGCGGCACCCCGGCGACCATGGCTACCGGGACGACGCCGCCGAGGCCCGCATCCTGGAGACCGTCGGCCAGCCGTGGGACGTTGTGCCGAAGCTCGGCGAATCAGCGACCGGAGGCTGGGGCACGCCGCGACTGGCGGCGTCCGCGGAGCTCAGCGGCCTGGACACCCTGGCCTTTACCGAGGAGGTCCTGCCCCGGCTCCGCGACCTTCCGGACGTCTCGGTGGACACAGCCGGCGACATGGCCGACTACCGCGAGGCCGAGGAAGCGCCGGTGGTCGCGATCTCCACCAAGGCCACCGACAGCCGGGACTGGTTCGACCTCGGCATCGTCATCACGCTGGAGGGCCAGCCCGTTTCCTTCGCGGCCTTGTTCTCCGCCCTTGCCGCCGGGCAGACCCGCATGCTGCTGCCCAGCGGCGCCTACTTTTCCCTGGACCTGCCCGAGCTGCACCAGCTGCGTGCCCTGATCGACGAAGCCCGCATCCTGCAGGACAACCAGGGAAAGGACGCGCCGCTGCAGATCAGCCGGTTCCAAGCCGGGCTCTGGGACGAGCTGGCCCAGCTGGGCATCGTGGACCAGCAGGCCGCTGCCTGGCGGGAAGCGGTGGGCGGTCTGCTGGAGGGCGGCAGCAACGGCCTTCCGCTCCCGGCATCGCTCAACGCCGAGCTGCGCCCCTACCAGCTCGAAGGATTCAACTGGCTGAGCTTCCTCTACCGCCACGGGCTGGGCGGGGTCTTGGCCGATGACATGGGCCTGGGCAAGACCGTCCAGGCGCTGGCGCTGATCTGCGCCGCCAAGGACGCGGCCGGCGGCGCCCCCGGAGGGGCCCCTTTTTTGGTCGTAGCCCCCACCAGCGTGGTGGGGAACTGGCAGGCCGAGTCCGCACGCTTCGCGCCGGGCCTGGAGGTCCGGGCGATCACCGAGACGTTCGCCAAGAGCGGTTCGGTACCGGCCGAGGCGATGGCAGGGGCCGACGTCGTGATCACCTCTTACGCGCTGTTCCGGATCGACTACGAGGCCTATGCCTCGCAGGCCTGGGCGTCCCTGGTGCTGGACGAGGCGCAATTCGTGAAGAACCATCAGTCCAAGGCCTACCAGTGCGCCCGTAAGCTGCCCGCCGGCTTCAAGCTGGCGATCACCGGCACGCCGCTGGAGAACAACCTGATGGAGTTCTGGGCACTGACCTCGATCGTGGCCCCGGGGCTCTTCTCCAGCCCCAAACGATTCGCCGAGTACTACCAGAAGCCGGTCGAGAAGAACGGGGACCGGGCGCAGCTGGACAAGCTTCGGCGCCGGGTCCGTCCGCTCATGATGCGCCGCACCAAGGAGCAGGTCATTCACGACCTGCCGCCCAAGCAGGAACAGATCCTCGAAGTGGTGCTGAACCCGAGGCACCAGAAGGTCTACCAGACGCATTTGCAGCGCGAGCGCCAGAAGATCCTGGGCCTGATCGAAGACGTCAACAAGAACCGCTTCACGATTTTCCAGTCGCTGACCCTGTTACGCCAGCTCAGCCTCGACCCGTCGCTGATCGACCCGTCCCTATCAGGGGTGCGCTCAAGCAAGCTCGACGTGTTGTTCGAGCAGTTGCAGGACCTGGTCGCGGAAGGCCACCGCGCACTGATCTTCAGCCAGTTCACCGGGTTCCTCGGCAAGGTCCGGGAGCGGCTGATCGCGGAAAACATCGAGTTCTGCTACCTCGACGGCAGCACCCGCAACCGGACCGACGTCGTCAACGAATTCAAGGACGGCGCGGCGCCGGTCTTCCTGATCAGCCTCAAGGCCGGCGGCTTCGGCCTGAACCTGACAGAGGCGGACTATGTGTTCCTGCTGGACCCGTGGTGGAACCCGGCCTCGGAAGCGCAGGCCGTGGACCGCACGCACCGGATCGGCCAGTCACGCAACGTGATGGTCTACCG
>NZ_JBFRFD010000354.1:0-3872 GCF_052114645.1 Arthrobacter sp. 2YAF22_2 | reverse complement strand
GCGTCATGGGCCCGGACGAGTACCACACCGGAAACCCCGGCGACCCGGGCGGCGGCCTGGATGACAACGCCTACACCAACATCATGGCCGCGTGGGTGTTCGACCAGGCCGAATGGATCATGCGCTCCGTCCAAGGCTTCGACATGGAGGACCTTCGCGCCCGGCTGGGCATCACGACGGCGGAAATCGCGCACTGGGCGCGGCTGAGCCGGCGCATGTTCGTGCCGTTCCTCGCCGGCGGCATCATCAGCCAGTTCGACGGTTACGGCGAGCTCCAGGAACTGGACTGGAGCCACTACCGCCGCAGCTACCGCAACATCGAGCGGCTGGACCTCATCCTGGAGGCCGAGGGCGACAGCACCAACCACTACCGGCTCGCCAAACAGGCCGACGTCCTGATGCTGCTTTACGTCTTGGGCGAGGACCAGCTCCTGGCGTTCCTCGACCGGCTGGGCTACGCCGTCACGCCCACGCAGATGGCCGCGACGGTGGATTTCTACCTGGCCAGGACGGCGCACGGCTCCACCCTGAGCCGGGTGGCGCACGCCTCGGTCCTGGCCCAGCGCGACCCGGAACGGGCCTGGGCCACCTTCCGGGAAGCCCTGGACGCCGACCTGGATGACACCCAGGGCGGGACCACCAGTTCGGGCATCCACCTGGGCGCCATGGCCGGTTCCATCGACGTCGTCCAGCGCAGCTTCGCCGGGCTCCGGATCACCCGCGACGCCCTCCATTTCACACCCCGGCTGCCGGCCGAACTCCGCCGGGTCGATTTCCAGGTCCGCTACCGGGACCAGCTGCTGGCCATGCATCTGGAAACCGACCGGCTGGTGGTCTCCGCTGCCCCCGGCGACGCCGCCCCCGTCCTGGTCCGGGTAGGCACCAGGAAGGTCCTACTCCGCGCCGGCGAGGAACACGAATTCCTCCGCCCCGGCCGCTGACCCAAGTAGCTCGCAGTAGGTGTCGTTTTGAGCCCTCAAAAGGGCATCAATTGCGAGCTAGTTGGGCGGAATGTCAGGGGGCCACACGGATGACGGCGGCGCCGGTGACCCTGTCGGCGGCGAGATCCCGCAACGCCCGGTCCGCGGCGTCAAAAGGGTACGCAACGGTGGTCGGCCGGAGCGGAATCTCTGCTGCAAGCCGGAAGAACTCCTCGCCGTCGGCCCGCGTGTTGGCCGTAACGCTGCGCAGCTGGCGCTCCTGGAAAAGCTCGGCGGCGTAGTTCAGCGGCGGGATGTCGCTGAGGTGGATGCCGGCGACGGCGAGGGTCCCGCCGCGGTCGAGGGCACGCAGCGCCGGCGGCACCAGGGCGCCCGCGGGCGCGAACAGGATGGCGGCATCGAGCGGGTCCGGCGGCTCGTCCTCGGCCCCGCCGGCGAAGGTGGCGCCGAGGTCCAGGGCGAGGCGCCGGGCGTCCGGCGACCGCGTCATGACGTACACGCGCGCCCCCTGGTAAAGCGCCAGCTGGGCGGCGAGATGCGCGGAGGCGCCGAACCCATAGATGCCCAGCCGGCCGCCGATGGGCAGTTCGGCGCGAAGCAGGGCACGGTAGCCGATAATGCCGGCGCACAGCAGCGGGGCCGCTTCCTCATCCCGGAAGGTCTCCGGAATCCGGTAGGCGAAGTCCTCCGCGACGTTAATCAATTCGGCGTAGCCGCCGTCGCGGTCCCAGCCTGTGAAGGTGGGGGACAGGCACAGGTTTTCCTGCCCGCGCACGCAGAACCGGCAGGATCCGCAGGTGCCCCCGAGCCATGCCACCCCGACACGCTCGCCGCGCCTGAACCGGGCCGCGCCCGGGCCGCTGTCTGTCACCTCGCCAACGACCTCGTGACCGGGAACGACGTCGGGGCGTCGCGGCAATAGTTCGCCCTCGGCCAGGTGCAGGTCGGTGCGGCACACCCCGCAGACCCGCACCCGCACGAGGACTTCCCCCCGGCCAGGAACCGGATCCGGGCGCTCGCCGGACACCAGCGGGCCGCCCGCTATTGGCCCCGGCTGCGCAACCCACCAGGCCCGCACAGGGCTTCCCTTTCCCGGACGGCCGCTGGCTGGGAACCTGCTGCGGGTGCCGGCATGAATCCTCCCCGGTAGGCGGAAGTTCGCACCCCCAGCGTGCGTCCCCCCAGTACAGCCCGTGCCGGCGCGCAGCGGCTAGGGACTTTGGTCCCCCGACCCGCTCTTGGCGCTGCCCTGGTCGCGGTGCTCCTCCCGAAGTTCCCGTCCGCGGCGGATCTCTTCTTCCTCCTTGGCTTGCAGCTTGTCGCTCTGCTTCGTGTCCCGCGGCGGCAGCTGGATGGTCTCCTCGGCCTCAATGCCGGCCTGGAGCTGGCGTCCGCGCTCGGTTTCGGCATCGAACTCGGCGCCGAACAGCAGCGACATATTCAGGATCCACAGCCAGAGCAGCGCGACGATCACACCGCCGATCGCGCCGTAGGTCTTGTTGTAGCTGTTGGAGTAGGCCACGTAGAAGCCGAATGCCAGGGACGCCAGCAGAAACACGACCAAGGCGATCGCCGACCCCATGCTCAGCCAGCGGAATTTCGGCTGCTTCACGTTGGGGGTGGCGTAGTAGAGGATGGCAATCGCGACGATGATCAGCACCAGCATCACCGGCCATTTGGCGATGTTCCAGACGGCCAGGAATGTCCCGCCCAGGCCGATGATGTTCCCGACGGACTCCGCCACGGGCCCGCTGAGCACAAGCATCGCGGCCAGCACGACGACGATCAGGAGATTGACGACGGTGACGCCGAGCATGGTGCCCCGAAGCTTGAGGAACGGCCTGCCCTCGTCGGTCTCGTATACCCGGTTCATGGCGCGGCCGAAGGCGCCAACGTAGCCGGACGCGGACCAGAGGGCGGTGAGGAGGCCCAGGATGAACGTGAAGCCGGCGGCCGAGGAACCGGCCAGGTCTTCCACCACGGGGCGGATCGTCTTCACCGTTTCACCCGGTGCGATGCCCTGGACGATGTCCAGCAGAGCGGAGGTGGTTTTCTGGGCGTCCCCGAAAAGACCGAGCAGGGATACCAGCGCCAGCATCGCCGGAAAGATCGAAAGCACCGAGTAGTAGGTCAGGGCCGCGGCCAAGTCGGGGCACTTATCCTTCGTGAACTCGCGCAGGGTTTTCCTGGCGATGTACTTCCAGGAGGGCTTGGTGACGTCGGTGGGGGCGCCTGGCTTGCGCGGATCATTCGGAGCGGGCGCCGTGCGGGTTTTGGCGGTGCTGCTCTCGGCGGACTCGGCGTCGTCCATGGAGCCCGTGTCCGTCTGGGTGAGGTTCTTGGCCATCGGAATCTTCCTTCGTAGGTTAAGCGCAGCGGCCGGCTGCCCAGCGCGTCAGCGAGGGCAACCGGCCGTTTTCCGGTCAGGCTAGGCCTGCTGGACGTTGTCCTTGGCGTCTGCGGCGCGGTCCCTCACATCGGAGACTGCCGTCTGGCCTTCGTCCTTGACGTTCTGGGCGGCGTCGGTGGCCGTGGCCTTGACGTTCTCCATGGCAACCTGGGCCGGTTCCTTGAGCCCCTCGGCCACGTGCTGCGCTGCGTGGCTCAACTCCGTGGTGAGCGGTTCGGCGGCCGTCTTGAGGGCGTCTGCCGCCTCGCGTTCCTTCTGGCTGGCCGGAATCAGGGAGGACACCAGCAGGCCGGCGCCGAAGGCGATGAGCCCTGCGGCGAGCGGGTTCCCCTGCGTCTTGACCTTGGCCTGGTGCGGCGCGTCGGCGACGGCGGAGCCGGCGTCGTTCAGGTGTGAGGCGGCGCTGCCGCCTGCGGACTGCACGCCGCCAGCGGTGTGGTCGGCTGCTCCCATGACCTTCTCCTTCACTCCGAAGACGGCGTCCTTGACGTTTTCCTTGACTCGGTCAGTCTGGCGCTGGA
>NZ_JBFRFD010000353.1:0-3898 GCF_052114645.1 Arthrobacter sp. 2YAF22_2 | reverse complement strand
GCCACGGCCCACGAGATCCTCGGCAAGCTCGGCGGCAACGACGAACTGCTGGAAATCGCGCTCCGCCTGGAAGAAAAGGCCCTGCAGGATGACTACTTCATCCAGCGSAAGCTSTACCCSAACGTMGACTTCTACACCGGCCTGATCTACAAGGCGATGGGCTTCCCGGAGAAGATGTTCACCGTGCTGTTCGCGATCGGCCGCCTGCCGGGCTGGATCGCCCAGTGGCGTGAAATGATCAGCGACCCGAGCACCAAGATCGGCCGCCCGCGCCAGCTCTACACGGGAGAGCCGGAACGGAACTACCCCGCCGTCTAATCGGACCCGGACCAAATCGGGACCCAGGCTAGATCGGATCCAGACTTAGACTGGACCCACGACGCCGGCCGCGCACCTTGAGCATGAGGTGCGCGGCTGGCGTCGTTTGTTGCGGCGGTAGCGGGCCGGAAGGGCGCGTGGGGCCGGAGTTGCTCCTGTGGTCGGCGCGGGGCGGACGGTTGGCGACACATCCGTGCTAAAAAGGAGCAATGCCCAAATTTGTCGACGCTGCTTTGCGGCGCCAAGATGTTGTCCATGCAGTGTTCCGGATCGTGGCTGCAGACGGGCTCGAACGGGCCTCGCTGCGAGAAGTCGCGGATGAGGCCGGGCTGGCCGTGGGTTCCGTGCGGCACTACTTTGCCAGCAGCGAGGAACTCCTCACCCACTCCTTTGGCGTTGTGGTGGACCGGATCACCGGCCGGCTCGAGGCCGCCGAAGTGCGTCTGGCCGGGGCTGCCCCGGGTTCCGCGGAGCACCGCCGCAGCGTGTTAACCCTGTTGGGGGAACTGCTGCCGCTGGACGAGGAGCGGGCCGTCGATGCCTGCGTCTGGATGGCCTTCAAGAACGCGGCCCGGACCCGGCCGTTCCTGGTCCCGGAGGCTGACCGCAGCCACCGTACCGTGGCCGCCGTCGTCGGCCGGCTGATGATGGAGCTGGCCGGCGGCGCCGCGGGAGGAGCCGTTGCCGCGGGAGGAGCCGACGCCGCGGGCGGGACCGGCGCCGGACTGGACGGGTCCGACCAGCAGCAGCTGGTGACCGAGGCGGAGAGGCTCCTGGCAACCCTGGACGGACTGACCATGCACGCGCTGCTGCAGCCCGAATGGATGACGGCGCAAATGTGCCACGATGTGCTCGAGGCCCATCTGGCCAGCCTCGCCGGCCTCGGGAGCCGGACCGGCGCGCCCGCCACCCACTAACCTGCACCTTAACCTGCACCGGCTTCAGGAATAGACTGGGAAAGGACGTCTTGCCAAGGGAGGCAATCGGATGCATCATACGGGCGGACCCGGCTGGCGGATCACCATGGACACGTCAGGTCCGATGCTCATTGCACTGTATGTCCGCGACGCGGCCGGCTTGGAGGCCGTGGGCCATCCGGCACTCAGCCACGCGGCCCCGAAGGTCCGTCCCTGCGACCATGCGCACCTCATCGATGAGGTCGGCGGCATGGGCGCCCTGAAGACCGAGTGGGAGGCGTGGTGGGACCAGCTCCTGAAAGCGCACCCGGCCATGGAACCGGAGCTCGGGCCTCCGGTTTTCCGCGCCTTCGGCAATTCGCCGGCTCTCCGCCGCGTGCTGCAGGCCCACTTCGGTGCCGCGCTCAGCTGGGCGCGGGAGCGCCGTGGCGAGTACCTGGCCCTCGAGGCCGAACGGGACGCCGGCGGTGCCACCCAGCTCCTCGCCGACATGGTGGACGACCGGCTGCTCGAAGTCGGCCGGGCAGCGAATGACTTCGAGCTGACCATCATCGAGCTTCCCCTTGCCGAGCCGCGGGCCTGGTACCTGGAGCCGGACAAGATCATCATGAGCTCCGCGCTGCTGTCCGAGCCGGAGCTGTTCCGCAGTTACGTCCGGCCGGTCGTCGAACTGCTGGTCTGAGCCGGCCCGGAGCCGAAGTGGACGGCTACTGCTTCGGGTCCGCGGCCACCGTGATGGTGACCTGCCCGGCCGGCGCGTCGGCGGCTTGCCAGCCGTTGTTGGAGAGCCGGGTCCAGCCTTGGCCGTCCACCCGGACTTCGGTGATGGACAGCGCCTTGGCATTGGCCACCGCCCACTGCGCCACAGCCCAGGCTTGGGTGTCCTCGGCCGAAACCGTTACCGTCCTGCCCGCCGCCGATGCCGGGATGGCGCCGAAGTCCGCCACCACGCGCTGCTGCACGAGGTTCGCGTCGCCGGCCGCGTCCGGCTTGCGCAGCGAGCAATCGAGGCCTTGCGCAGTGTGGCCGGTCAAGGCCGAGGCGAACGCCCGGGCCATCGCCTCGTGTTGCGCGTACGCGCCCGGATATGCCGACCGCTGGACCTGCTGGGCGGCCTCGGTGATGGGAAGCGACTCGAAGCCGGGGACCTTAACGAGCGCATTGTAGAAGGCGTTGGTGGCGTGGTACGGGTCCATCACTTCCTGCTCGGTGCCCCAGCCCTGCGAGGGGCGCTGTTGGAACAGCCCGCGGGAATCGGGGCCGGCCTGGTCGCCGTGGCCGATGTTGCGCAGCTTTGATTCCTGCATGGACGTGGCCAAGGCGATACTTGCCGCGCGTGCGGGCAGGCCGCGCCGGACCGCGATGGCGCTGATGAGCGCGGCGTTCGCGGCCTGGTCCGTGGCGAGGTCTTCGCCACCGGCGCCCGTGGCGGTGCAGCGCTCCGTGATCAGGGTCTCCGAGCGCTGCAGGAATCCCACGGCCGTGTAGATCGCGCCCGCCACCAGGGCCAGGGCGAGCAACAGCACAACGCGTCGGCGCCAGCCCCCTCTGCGTGCCACTTAACTACTTCCTCGGGCCCCGCGGGGCCCTTCAATCCTTGGGTCGGTCGGTTTCCGGCCCATGCCTAGTTGGCGTGCAGAGCCTCGTTGAGCTCAACCGTCTGCCCCTGGCGGGGGAGTACCTCCACCTCGCCGCTGGTGGAGTTGCGGCGGAAGAGGAGGTTGGCGACGCCGGATAGTTCCAGCGCCTTGACGATCCGGCTGGTGTCCTCGCCGTCGGCGTCTTTCGGGCCGACCACGCGGACCCGGGTGCCGGCCGTGACGTAGAGCCCGGCCTCGACGACGGAGTCGTCGCCGATGCTGATGCCCACCCCGGAGTTGGCGCCCAGCAGGACCCGTTCGCCCAGGGAGATGGTCTCCTTTCCGCCGCCGGAGAGGGTCCCCATGATGGAGGCGCCGCCGCCGACGTCGGAGCCGTCGCCGGCCACCACGCCGGCGGAGATCCGACCCTCGACCATGGAGGCGCCGAGCGTGCCGGCGTTGAAGTTCACGAAGCCTTCGTGCATCACGGTGGTGCCTTCGGCGAGGTGCGCGCCGAGACGGACCCGGTCGGCGTCGGCGATCCGGACGCCGGAGGGGATGACGTAGTCGACCATCCGCGGGAACTTGTCCACGCCGTAGACCGTCACCGCGCCGCGCTTGCGCAGTTGCGCGCGGGTCAGTTCAAAGTCCTCGACGGCGGCGGGGCCGAAGTTGGTCCACACGACGTTGGGGAGCTTGCCGAAGATGCCGTCCAGGTTGATGGTGTTCGGTCGAACGAGGCGGTGCGAGAGCAGGTGCAGGCGCAGGTACGCGTCGGCGGTGTCGGCGGGGGCCTCGTCGAGGTGGATCTGGACGAAGACCACTTTCTGCTCGGTGCCCCGTTCGGCGTCGTCGCCGTGGGCGGCGATGTCGAGGAGTGCCTGGTCCGCGTTGCCGACATCGCGCAGGCTTTCCGCCGCGGTTCCGAGAGCCGGCGCCGGGAACCAGACGTCCAGCACGGTGGCATCGCCGTTGCGGGTGACGATGGTCGCCACCCCGTAGCCGTAGGCGGAGCGGGCGTCGTCGGGCACAGCAGCAGAAGCGGTTTCAGTCATGCCCCCAAGTCTATAGACGGCCCCCGCG
>NZ_JBFRFD010000352.1:0-3899 GCF_052114645.1 Arthrobacter sp. 2YAF22_2 | reverse complement strand
GTCATCCCACTGGCGCTTGTCGTGGCTGCCAAGCGGGTTCCCCCCGCCCCGCCGCGGCGCCCCCGGGGACATGCCCTCCCCTAACCCTTTCCGTGGGACATGCCCTCCCCTAATCCCTTCCGTGGGACATACCCGCCCTTCCCGAGGAGCGATGGACATAATCCCACGATGTCCATCCGCGGCTCCGTGCGGAGAGCATGCTCATTGCTCCCGGCCCAGCGCGGGGAGCATGCCCATTTTTCGCGGGCCATTGGCCGCCGCACATCACTTTTGGGGTCAGAACAGTGGAACATGTCCAACGATGACGGTGGTGCGGGCATGTTCATCAGTGCCTGCGTGCGCCGTTCTGGTTCTCAGGCGGCAGCGGAGAGTCGGCTCAGAGCTTCCCGGACCATGGCGATGAATTCCTGCGGTCGATATTTCAACAACGGATAGCTCACGACCAACGTAGGGACGCCGAGCCGCGTAGTGACGTTCCACCGCCGTCGGTCCTCTTCGAAGCTGGTTCGGTCCATGTGGAAACCGGCGCCATCCGTCTCAATCCCCAGCCTGCCGTCCACCATGAGGTCCAGGTGGCCCATGCCGGGAATATTGACCTGTGACTCGACGTGAAACCCGGCCCGCCGTAACTGGAAGCGGGCCATGCACTCGATGACCGACTGCGACTGCGGAACAATCGAAGCGACGATCCGGCGCTCCCGCGCGTCGTTGCGGCCCGATAGCCGCTGTCGGAGGGCCGACAGCGGGAGGCCCTTGAGGACAACCGCGGATTCGGCAATGACGAGGCCATCCAATTCCGGCAAGCAACGCAGGCTCTGGACAACGGCGTCGAGAAGTGTCGGCGGCGCCGGTGCGCGGTGGCAGACAAAGCCCGGGTAGCTGCGGCTGTGGGTCAGGGCGACATGCTGCTGTTCGGGTGGCTCGAGAACCCAAAGACCGTCAAACTGGGCGGCACTGACGCAGGTAGGCTCAGCAGGAAGAGACCTGATGGCAACGAGTTGCGGATCCGCCGTCGGCAGGGCGTAAACCCCGCGGGACACCCGGGCCACGGCGCCGCTGGCTAAGGCCGCTTTGAGCTGGAAATCGGACACCCCGCCGGCAGCGAGGTGCTTGGCGCGGGCCACGCCGTCGTAGTCGGCAAGCACGTCGTTGATTTTGATCATGGGCCCATCGTGTCGTCGCGCGGCGGACAGGGCACAGCCCCGGTTTCCGCTATGTGCACAAGTCTTAGCCCGGTCCCGGGACGCACGGCTGGGCATCTCGTCCCCTCGCCTGGAGAGGCGGGGAGCTCGGCACAGCCGATGGGCTTGCCCCAGGGGTGCCCATCCACACGGGCGAAGAACGGGCATGCCCCACCGACGCGGGATCCAAGAATGGGCATGCTCCATCCGGACGGGGTGAGCGCTGGACAGGTCCCTCGGTCGGCCCAGGACATGTCCGGTGCTCGGCGCCAGCAGTGGACATGATGCCACTATGCCCACTCCCGGGCACCAAAAATGGGCATGTCCCATCCGGGCGGGCACCAAACCAGCACTACGCCTCGCCAGCACCCAAGCACCCAAGCACCCAAGCACATCAGCACCCAAGCGCCCAAGCGCCCAAGCACCCAAGCACATCAGCACCCAAGCACCCCGGCCCCGGCGGGACTAGCGCACGCGGGCGTAGCGGCGGCACCAAGTGAGCATGCCGACCGTCACCACGGCAATCCCGAAGATCCACAGGTTGCCGGCCAGGTCGCCGAGGATCAGGCGCCGGCCCGGCTCCAGCGTGGCCCACCAGCCCGTCAGCGCGTAGCACCCTGCGCCGCAGACTGCCGCCGGCACAACGGACCGGAATGCCGCCGCCAGCAGCAGCTCCACGGAGGCCAGCAACACCAGCGCGGCCGCGGCGCCCCAGGGCAGTTCGAGGCCGGCGACGGGCACGGCTTGCCGGTGCAGGGCAGTGCCGGCCAGGGCAACAAAAAGAGCTGCCGGCAGGGCGGCGGCAATACCGCCTGCCCTACCGGCAGCTCTCTTGGTCACGTTGCAGAGCCGAAGCCCGGAGTCCGGGACTTAGACCTTCGCGCGGGCACGGTTGGACTTGGCGCGCTCGCTGGTGTCCAGGATGAGCTTCCGGATGCGGATGGCGTCCGGGGTGACCTCGACGCACTCATCTTCGCGGGCGAATTCGAGCGATTCTTCGAGCGTCAGATCGCGCGGCGGCGTCAGGTTCTCGAAGGTGTCGGACGATGCCGCACGCATGTTGGTGAGCTTCTTTTCCTTCGTGATGTTSACGTCCATGTCRTCKGCGCGGGAGTTCTCGCCGACGATCATGCCTTCGTAGACCTCCGAGGTGGGCTTGACGAAGAAGGAACCGCGTTCCTGCAGGTTGATCATGGCGAACGGCGTCACAACACCGGCGCGGTCGGCGATCATCGAACCGTTGGTGCGGTACTCGATCGGGCCGGCCCACGGCTCGTAGCCCTCGGAGATCGAGGCGGCGATGCCGGCGCCACGGGTGTCCGTGAGGAACTTGGTGCGGAACCCGATCAAGCCACGGGCCGGAACGATGAACTCCATGCGGCACCAGCCGGTGCCGTGGTTGGCCATGTTGGTCATCCGGCCCTTGCGGGCTGCCATCAGCTGCGTAACGGCACCCAGGTACTCTTCGGGCACGTCGATGGTCATGTGTTCCATCGGCTCGTGGATCTTGCCGTCGACGGTCTTGGTGACAACCTGGGGCTTGCCCACGGTCAGCTCAAAGCCTTCGCGGCGCATCTGCTCGACCAGGATGGCCAGCGCCAGCTCGCCTCGGCCCTGGACTTCCCAGGCATCCGGGCGCTCGGTGGGGAGCACCTTGAGGGAGACGTTACCGATCAGTTCCTTGTCGAGGCGGTCCTTGACCTGGCGGGCGGTGACCTTCGCGCCCTTGACCTTGCCGGCCAGCGGCGAGGTGTTGATACCGATGGTCATCGAGATGGCCGGGTCGTCAACCGTGATCAGCGGCAGCGGCTGCGGGTTGTCGACGTCGGTCAAGGTCTCACCGATGGTGATTTCCTCGATGCCGGCGACGGCGACAATTTCGCCCGGGCCCGCGGACTCGGCCGGTACGCGGTCCAGGGCCTTGGTGGCGAGCAGTTCGGTGATCTTGACGTTCTTGAGCTCGCCGTTGGCGCGGGCCCAGGCCACGGTCTGGCCCTTGCGCAGGGTGCCGTTGTAGATCCGCAGCAGGGCCAGGCGGCCAAGGAACGGCGAGGCGTCCAGGTTGGTGACGTGCGCCTGCAGGACACCGTTCGGGTTGTAGGTAGGCGCCGGGATGTGGTCGATGATCGTCTTGAACAGCGGTTCAAGGTCCTCGTTTTCCGGGGCAGAGCCGTCGGCGGGCTGTTCGAGCGAGGCGCGGCCGACCTTGGCGGCAGCGTAGACCACGGGGACGTTGAGGATCTTGTCCAGGTCCAGATCCGGAACTTCGTCGGCCAGGTCGGAGGCCAGGCCCAGGAGCAGATCCATGGACTCGTGCACAACTTCTTCGATCCGCGCGTCGGGGCGGTCGGTCTTGTTGACCAGCAGGATCACCGGCAGGTGCGCGGCGAGGGCCTTGCGCAGGACGAAGCGGGTCTGCGGCAGCGGACCTTCAGAGGCATCGACGAGGAGAACCACGCCGTCGACCATGGACAGGCCGCGCTCGACCTCGCCGCCGAAGTCGGCGTGGCCGGGGGTGTCTATCACGTTGATCGTGATGGTCTCGCCGTTGGAGGACGGTCCGTTGTAGGCCACCGTGGTGTTCTTGGCCAGGATGGTGATGCCCTTTTCGCGTTCCAGGTCACCGGAGTCCATCACGCGGTCTTCGAGGTGGTTGTGCTCGGCAAATGAGTTGGTCTGCTTGAGCATGGCGTCGACCAGAGTGGTCTTGCCGTGGTC
>NZ_JBFRFD010000351.1:0-3900 GCF_052114645.1 Arthrobacter sp. 2YAF22_2 | reverse complement strand
CGGCATCCTTGACCCCCGGGTCCGGCCGCGCCGCGAGGGCCGTAGCGTGCCCGGACTTGCCGGAGGCGGTGTTGTCGCGGGCCAGTTCGGCATCCAGCCCGGCCTGGTCCGCCTGCCCGTGGGCTGCGAGGGCATGCCAGAGGTTCCAACGGAGCTCCGCGTCAACGGAAAGACCCGGAAGCACCGTACTGCCGTCCAGGAGTCCCCTGAGCAGGGCAAGCTGTCCGGCGTCGAACCGGCTTGTGCCGGCGACGGTGCGGACCCAAGACAGCTGGTGGTCGGAGCCGGGAGCTGCCTCCCGCAGTTCCGTGGCGGCCGTGGCGAGGAACGCGCTGCGCACAGCGTTCCGGCTGCTTGCCGGGAGATAGCGCTCGATCGCGGTTCCGGCGTTGCCAAGGACGGTTAGCAGTACACCGATGCCCGGTTCGGCGGGACCAAAGCGCTGCACCGCCTCGACATATCGGGACGCGGGGGTGACAGCGTCCCGGGCCGAATCCCACAACGCGGTCCAGCACAAGGCCCGGGCCATCGGATCGCTGAGCGTGCCCAGGGAGCTCCGCACGGTGGCTTCCGAGTGCGGGTCCAGCCGGACCTTGGCGTAGCTGAGGTCGTCGTCGTTGACCAGCAGCAACGCGGGCCGGGCCTTGCCGGCCAGCTGGCCGACCACCGTGCGTTCGCCGTCGACGTCGGTTTCGACGCTGTCGGTACGGACCAGGTTGCCGGCGGCGTCGGGGTTGTACAGGCCGATCCGCAACCGGTGCGGCCGCGGTTCCTGCCGGCCGGTGGTCGGGTCCTCGGCGTGCTGGATCAGCGACACCGAGCCGAGGACGCCGTCGTGCTCTTGGATTTCGGCGGTGAGCGTTGAAATGCCGGAGGTCTGCAGCCACTGCCTGGCCCAGGAGCCGAGGTCGCGCCCGGACGCGGCGCTGAGCGCCCGCAGCAGGTCCTCGAGGGTGGTGTTGCCGTACGCGTGGTCGCGGAAGTACCGGCGCGAACCGGCGATGAAGTCCTCGAAACCAACGTAGGCGACCAGTTGCTTGAGCACGGAGGCGCCCTTGGCGTAGGTGATGCCGTCGAAATTCTGTTTGGCGGCCTCGAGGTCCGGGATGTCGGCGACGATCGGGTGCGTCGTGGGGAGCTGGTCCTGGACGTAAGCCCAGGCCTTGCGGTTGTTGGCGAAGTTCACCCAAGCGGTGTCCCAGTCCGTGGTCCGGTCCACGCCGAGGGTACCCATATAGTCCGCAAAGGACTCCTTGAGCCACAGATCATTCCACCACTGCATGGTGACCAGGTCACCGAACCACATGTGCGCCATCTCGTGCAGGAGGGTGTTGGCGCGCGCCTGGTACTGCGAGTCGGCGGCGCGGGAGGTGAAGACGTAGCTCTCCGTGAACGTGACGAGGCCCGGGTTCTCCATGGCGCCGAGGTTGTACTCGGGTACGAACGCCTGCTCGTATTTGCCCCAGGGGTACGGATAGTCGAAGAGCCCATTGAAGAAGTCCAGGCCGTTCCGGGTCAGCCGGAACAGTTCCGCCGCGTCGAACGACGGGGCCATCGAGGCACGGCAGTAGAGGGCCAGCGGCACTTCCACCGCCGTGCCGTCCGCCAGGATCCCGTGCCAGGKGTCCTCGGCCTTGAAGTAGGGGCCGGCCAGTACGGTGGTGATGTACGTGGACATCGGCTTGGTGGGGGCGAAATCCCAGCGGCTCGTCGCGGGGTCGCTGGTCAGCGGGGTGCGGAAGGCCTCGACGCCGTTCGAGGACACCTGCCAGGGGGACGGAGCCGTCACGTGGAAAGTGAACTCGGCCTTCAGGTCGGGCTGTTCGAAGTTTGCAAAGACACGGCGCGCGTCGGCCGGCTCGTACTGGGTATAGAGGTAGCACTGGCCGTCGGCGGGGTCGAAGAAGCGGTGCATTCCCTCGCCGGAGGTGCTGTACAGGGCCGTACCGGTGACCGTCACCTGGTTCTCGGCCTGCAGCCGGTCGAGGCGGATCCGGGATCCGTCCACGATGTCCGCCACGGGCAGGCTCTCCCCGTTGAGGATGACGCTGTGCACCGCGCCGCCGATGAAATCCAGGAAGGTGGAGGCGCCGGGCTCGAGGGCGGCGAAGTTGATGATGCTGCGGCTGGTGTAGCCGGCGACGTCGGGGTCCGCCGCCTGCCGGACGTCAAGGGACACGTCGTAGCTGTGGGTGGTGATCAGGGCTGAGCGGGCTGCCGCTTCGTCACGGCGCAGGTTCTGATTGGACACTCCGCTATCTAATCACGGGCACCGCCGCCCCGGTTCGCCCGCCGGGTCAGCGGCCTCTGGTCGCCCGCTGGGTCAGCGGCCGGGGATGAGGACGACGGCGGCGGCCAGTCCCAGCGCAGCGATCAGCAGCCAGGCGGACAGGGCGGCCAGCAGCGCGCGCGTCCCCGTCCGCAGCAGATGCCCCACCCGGACGGCCGAGCCGAGGCCGAACAGGGCCATGCCCAGCAGCAGGTCCTGCAGCACGGCGGCCGCACCGAGCGCCCCGGGCGGCAGCCATCCAACCGACCTCAGCGCCACCATGGCGATGAACCCCAGGACGAACAGCGGCACGATCGGCGGAAACCGGCCGCCGAAGTCGGACCCGATCCGGTGGTGAATGCCCGCTGCTGCGACCATCGGCGCGAGCAGGAGCACGCGGGTCAGCTTGACGATGACGGCGACGGCGAGCGCCGAGGCGCCCGCGGTCTGGGCGGTGGCGACCACCTGCCCGACGTCGTGCACCGAAGCGCCGGCCCATGCACCGAAGGCCTCCGGGCCCAGCCCCAACGGGCCTATCAGGAGCGGCAGGACCCCGATCGCGAGTGTGCCACAGAGCGTGACCAGGGCGATCGGAAGCACGGTGTCCTGCTGCCGGATGCGTCGCACCGCGGCCATCGCGCCGATTGCCGAGGCGCCGCAGATGGAAAATCCGGTGGCAATCAGCAGGGAAACAGGCGGGGGCAGCCGGAACAGCCGGCCGATGCCATAGGTCCCCGCGAAGGACGCCAACACCACCCCTGTGATCAGGAGCAGGGCGGGCCAGCCCAGGCCCAGCACGTCGACCACGCTGACCTTGAGCCCCAGCACCACAATTCCGCTGCGCATCAGGTGCTTGCCGGCGAAGTCCAGCCCGGGCCGGCCGACACCTGCACTCCAGCCGGACACGCCGGGCAGATTGGCGGCCAGCAGCCCGAGCAGGACCGCCACCGTCATGGCCGGCAGCGCGGGGAGTACCGCGTGCACGGCGAGGGCGGTCCCGACCGCGGCGGCGCAGGCGAGCAGGCCCGGCAACAGCGGGCGCAGCCGGCCGTGTTGCTGAGGGGAAGCGGAGCTTGAAGGAGGCACGCCTTCAACCTTGCCGTACCGGCCTGCCAAAGACCGCAGCGAAACACCGAGCGAACCGCTGATGCGCGAGACCGGGCGCGCGGGGCAGACCGGGAATCGGCGGCAGGGGGCGCCGCCCGGCGTGAGCTGCAACACGCCCCGCGGACGGCGGCGTTATGAGTTCGCCCCGAAAAGGTGGTTGGCTAGAGGGCATGTCTGACCTTTTTCAGGATTACTCAGCGGCCGCCGGGCGCAGCGGTGCCTATGACGAAATGTTCGCCCCGGGCCAGCAGACCCGGCGCTCCTACCGGCAGGTCGCCGGGGCGCTCCAGGAACTCTCGCTGGCCGACGTCACGGCCCGCGCCGACTCGATGGCCCGGACCTTCCTGGACCGTGGTGTCACCTTCGATTACGCGGGGGAGGAGCGGCCGTTCCCGCTGGACATCGTGCCTCGGGTCATCCCGGCCGACGAGTGGACGGTCCTGGAACGCGGTGTGGCCCAACGAGTGCGGGCCCTCGAAGCCTTCCTCAATGACGTCTACGGCAAGATGGCAGTCGTCTCGGAC
>NZ_JBFRFD010000350.1:0-3926 GCF_052114645.1 Arthrobacter sp. 2YAF22_2 | reverse complement strand
ACGCTGGCCGAGGCCACCGGGAACCCCGCCGTCATGGCGGCGGTCCAGGAGCTGATCAACCAGGCGAACCAGTCCGTCTCCCAGGCCGAGGCCATCAAGTCGTTCCGGATCGTGACGTCGGACTTCACCGAGGCCTCCGGCCACCTGACCCCGTCCATGAAGGTAAAGCGCGCCCAGGTGATGAAGGACTACGAGGACGTGATCGAGGAGATGTACGCCGCGAAGCGTCCCACCCACGCCTGAGACGCCCGCACCACACTCACCTGCACAACGAAGACCTGCACCACTCAGACCAGAAAGGGCTCCCCCGGCCGCAGCCGGAGGAGCCCTTTCTGCTGGATGCCGCTGCCGCTATTCGACGACCAGCAGCAGGTCACCGCCCTGGACCTGTTCGACGGCGCTGACGGCGATCCGGGCCACGGTGCCGGCCACCGGCGTCGTGATCGAGGCCTCCATCTTCATCGCTTCGATGGTCGCGACGGTTTCCCCGGCCTTAACCGCGTCGCCCGCCTTGACGGTCAGGGTGACGGCACCGGCGAACGGCGCGGCCACCTGGCCCGGCTGCGAGGCGTCGGCCCGCTCGGCCGCCTTGACGTTGCTCACCACGGACCTGTCACGGACCACCACCGGCCTGGACTGGCCGTTGAGCGTGCACATCACGGTCCGCATCCCCTTCTCATCCGGCTCCGACACGGCCTCCAGCGAGGCGATCAGCCGGACCCCCTTCTCYAGTTCGATCTCGTGCTCCGCGCCGCGTTGCAGCCCGAACAGGTAGTCGCGGGTGTCCAGGACCGAGAGGTTGCCGTAGGTGTCGACGCTCTTCTGGTAGTCCTTGGTGGGACCGGCGAAGAGCAAACGGTTGAGCGTCTGCTGCACCGTCTTGGAGTCGCCCTTGAGGGCCTCGCTGTCCTCGGCGCTGAGTTCGGCGTCGCGGACCTTGACGCTGCGGCCCTGCAGGGCCTTGGTCCGGAACGGCTCCGGCCAGCCGCCGGGCGGGTCGCCCAATTCGCCGGAGAGGAAGCCGATGACGGAGTCCGGGATGTCGTACTTTTGCGGGTTCTCGTTGAAGTCCGCCGGGTCCGCGTTGAGGCCCACCAGGTGCAGGGCCAGGTCGCCGACCACCTTGGAGGAGGGCGTGACCTTCACGAGCCGACCCAGGATGCGGTCCGCCGCGGTGTACATGTCTTCGATCGCTTCGAAGCGTTCGCCCAGGCCCAGCGCCATCGCCTGCTGGCGCAGGTTCGAGAGCTGACCGCCGGGGATCTCGTGCTGGTAGACCCGGCCTGTGGGGCCTGGCAGGCCCGATTCGAAGGGGGCGTAGACGCGGCGCACGGCCTCCCAGTAGGGTTCCAAGGCGCACACGTTGGCCAGGCTCAGGCCGGTGTCGCGGGGTGTGTGGGCCAAAGCCGCGACCAGCGCCGAGGCGGAGACCTGGCTGGTGGTACCGGCCAGTGAGGCCGAAGCCACGTCCACGGCGTCCACACCGGCATCCACGGCGGCCAGCAGGGTGGCCAGCTGGCCGCCGGCGGTGTCGTGGGTGTGCAGGTGGACCGGCAGGTCGAACCGCTCCCGCAGGGCCGTCACCAGGCGTGCAGCGGCCGCGGGGCGCAACAGCCCCGCCATGTCCTTGATGGCAAGGATGTGCGCGCCGGCGTCGACGATCTTCTGCGCCAGCTCCAGGTAGTAGTCCAGGGTGTAGAGGGTTTCCTCCGGATCCAGCATGTCCGCGGTGTAGCAGAGGGCGACCTCGGCCACGGCGGTGCCGGTCTCCCGCACGGCGCGGATGGCGGGGGCCATCTGGTTGACGTCGTTGAGGGCGTCGAAGATGCGGAAGATATCGATGCCGGTCGCGGCGGCCTCGTTGACGAACGCCACGGTCACCTCCTCCGGGTACGGCGTGTAGCCGACGGTGTTCCGGCCGCGGAGCAGCATCTGCAGGCAGATATTCGGCAGCGCCTTGCGCAGCGCGGCCAGGCGGTCCCAAGGGTCCTCGCCCAGGAAGCGCAGGGCGACGTCGTAGGTCGCGCCGCCCCAGGCCTCGACGGAGAGCAGTTCGGGGAGCAGCCTGGACTCGGCGGGGGCGGCCGCCACGAGGTCGCGGGTGCGGACGCGGGTCGCCAGCAGTGACTGGTGCGCGTCGCGGAAGGTGGTGTCGGTGACGGCGACCGCTACCTGCTCGCGGAGGGCCTTCGCGAAGCCCTCCGGCCCGAGCTCGAGCAGCCGCTGGCGGGACCCCGCCGGGGCGTCTCCTTCGGCGAGGGCCGGAAGCTTGTCCGCCGGGTCGCTGTGCACGGTGAGCTCGCCGTTCGGCTTGTTGACCGTGACCTCGGCGAGCCAGGTCAGCAGCTTGGTGCCGCGGTCCGCGGAGACCCGCGCCTTGAGCAGTCCGGGGCGTTCGTCGATGAACGAGGTGGCGACGTCGCCGGCGACGAAGTCCGGRTCGTCCAGGACGGCCTGCAGGAAGGAGATGTTGGTGGACACGCCGCGGATCCGGAACTCGGCGAGGGCCCGCCGGGCGCGGGCTACGGCGGTCGGGTAGTCGCGGCCGCGGCAGGTCAGCTTGACCAGCATCGAGTCGAAGTGCGGGCTGATCTCGGCACCCGAGTACACGGTGCCGCCGTCGAGCCGGACACCGGCGCCGCCGGCCGAACGGTAGCCGGTGATCTTGCCGACGTCGGGACGGAAGCCGTTCGCCGGGTCCTCGGTGGTGATGCGGCACTGCAGCGCGGCGCCCCGAAGCTTGACCGTCTCCTGGGAGAGGCCCAGGTCGGCGAGGGTCTCGCCGGCGGCGATGCGCAGCTGCGCCTGGACGAGGTCGACGTCGGTGACTTCCTCGGTGACGGTGTGCTCGACCTGGATGCGCGGGTTCATCTCGATGAAGACGTGCTGGCCGGCCCGCTCACCCACGGTGTCCACGAGGAACTCCACGGTGCCCGCGTTGACGTAGTTCAAGGCCTTGGCGAATTTCACGGCGTCCCGGTAGAGCGCCTGCCGGATTCCCTCGTCCAGGTTGGGCGCGGGGGCAATTTCGATGACCTTCTGGTGGCGGCGCTGGATGGAGCAGTCGCGCTCGAAGAGGTGCATCACGTTGCCCTCGGCGTCGGCGAGGATCTGGACCTCGATGTGCCGCGGCCGCAGCACTGCCTGCTCCAGGAACATGGTGGGATCGCCAAAGGCTGCATCGGCCTCGCGCATCGCGGCCTGCAGGGCCTCGGGCAGCGCCTCACGGGTGTCCACCCGGCGCATGCCCCGCCCGCCGCCGCCGGCGACGGCCTTGGCGAAGATGGGGAACCCGATTTCGTCCGCGGCGGCGATGAGCTCGTCAACGTCCTTGGAAGGCTGGCTGGATCTAAGCACCGGCACGCCGGCCTTGCGGGCGGCCTCGAGGGCGGCGACCTTGTTGCCGGCCAGTTCCAGGACCTCCGCCGGCGGACCGACGAAGGTGATGCCGGCGGCCGTTGCCGCGCGGGCCAAGTTGGGGTTCTCGGAGAGGAAGCCGTAGCCGGGGTAGATCGCGTCGGCGCCCGCCTCCTTCGCGACCCTGACCACTTCGTCCACGTCGAGGTACGCCCGGACCGGGTGCCCCTCCTCGCCGATCAGATACGCCTCGTCGGCCTTCTGGCGGTGGATGGAGTTACGGTCTTCGGTAGGAAACACCGCAACCGTTTTGGCACCCAGCTCATAGCTGGCCCGGAAGGCACGGATCGCGATTTCGCCGCGGTTAGCCACCAGAATCTTGGAAAACATACTTCTCCTGCATCATTGCGAGCGGTCGGTAAGTTGTCACAGTTTCTAAGACCTGTGCGCACACACACAAATGAATGTGTCGACCATCACAGCATTATGCTTCATTTCGGGTGCATTAAGGAGATCACCGGCCTTCCGGGAGCGTCCGGCATGGTTCCCGGCTACCGGGAGGGCCGCCG
>NZ_JBFRFD010000349.1:0-3927 GCF_052114645.1 Arthrobacter sp. 2YAF22_2 | reverse complement strand
CCGTGGGCTCCACGGTGAAAGTGATCCTGGCGATCCTGACGGCCTACGCCCTGGTCTTTGTGCGTTTCCCGTTCAAGAACGTCATCTTCGTCGTGATCCTGGTGGCACTCATGGTGCCGCCCCAGGTGTCGATCCTGCCGAACTACATCCTGATTGCCGGCATCGGCGGGAAGAACACCCTGTGGGGAATCATTCTTCCCGGCTTGGGCACGGCCTTCGGCACCTTCCTGCTCCGACAGCATTTCATGACGCTGCCCGGCTCCATCCTGGAGGCCGCAGAGATCGACGGCGCGGGGCACTGGCGGCGGCTCTGGCAGGTCGTCGTCCCCGTCTCCGGCCCCTCCATCGCAACGGTGGCGCTGGTGACGGTGGTTAGCGAGTGGAACGACTACATCTGGCCGCTCATCATCACCGACCGGCCGGAGACCATGACCCTGCCGGTCGGGCTGACCCTGCTGCAGAACTCGGAAGGAAACGGCGCCGGCTGGGGCATCCTGATGGCCGGCGCGATGCTCGTCATTGTTCCGATCCTCCTCGTCTTCGCCGCGCTGCAGCGCTACATCGTCGCCGGCCTCACCCAAGGCAGCGTCACCGGGTGACGCAGCCTTCCGCTCCAACACACACCCCGTACACCCCCATCATCACAACGAGTCAACACCCTTGAGAGGACCCACCATGGCACTAAATCTTGACCGCCGACACTTCCTCGGCCTGGCCGGCGCTGGCGCAGGCGCGGCCGCACTGGCAGCCTGCGGCGGCCCGTCCACCGGATCGACCACCGCCACCTCCGGCGCAGCCGACATCGACTTCAGCGGTGTGAAGCCTGCCGCCTCCATCGACTTCTGGACCAACCACCCGGGCAAGTCCCAGGACGTGGAAAAGGCGATCATCGAGAAGTTCCAGGCGAAGTTCCCGGAGATCAAGGTGAACCTGGTGACCGCGGGCGCCAACTACGAGGAAATCGCGCAGAAGTTCCAGACTTCCCAGGCCGCGAAGACGGACCTCCCGGGCCTCGTGGTGCTCTCGGACGTCTGGTGGTTCCGGTACTACACCAACGGCAACATCATCCCGCTCGACGGCCTGATCAAGCAGCTGGACATCAAGGTCGACGACTTCCAGAAGTCGCTCGTCGCGGACTACAAGTACGCGGACAAGCAGTGGGCGCTCCCCTACGGCCGCTCCACCCCGCTGTTCTTCTACAACAAGGACCACTTCAAGGCCGCGGGACTGCCGGACCGGGCGCCGAAGACGTGGCAGGAATTTGGTGACTGGGCCCCCAAGCTCAAGGCGAGTTCGGGCGCACAGTACGCCTACATGTATCCGGCCCTCGCCGGCTACGCCGGCTGGAATCTGCAGAACAACCTGTGGGGCTGGGGCGGGAGCTGGTCCAACGGCTGGGACGTCAACTGTGACTCCACGGAGTCGGTGGCCGCGCTGCAGTGGGCGCAGGATTCGATCTACAAGGACAAGTGGGCCGGCGTCTCCTCCAAGAACGCCGCAGACGACTTCTCCGCCGGCATCGCGTCAACCACGATTTCCTCAACCGGCGATCTGCTGGGCGTGCTCAAGTCCGCCAAGTTCAACGTCGGCGTCGGCTTCCTGCCGGGTGGGCCGAAGAACGAAAGCCCCGTCTGCCCCACGGGCGGCGCCGGGCTCGGCATCCCCAGCGGCGTCAGCAAGGAGGTCCAGCTCGCTGCGGCCACCTTCCTGAAGTTCATGACCGAGCCGGAGAACACCGCGGCGTTCTCCGCGGCCACGGGCTACATGCCGACCCGCACATCCGCTGACATGGGCGCTGTCCTCGCGGCGACGCCGCAGATCAAGACCGCCATGGACCAGCTCGCGGTCACCCGGGTCCAGGACAACGCCCGGGTATTCCTGCCGGGCGCTGACCAGGAGATGGCGAAGTCGGCCGCGAAGATCCTCACGCAGCAGGGCGACGTCAAAGCCACGATGACCGACCTGAAGACCACGTTGGAGGGCATCTACACCAAGGACGTGAAGCCGAAGCTGAAGAGCTAGCCTCCCCGGCCCAACTGGCTCGCAATTGTTGTCGTTTTGAGCCCTCAAAACGACAACAATTGCGAGCTACTTGGGTTTAAGCGGCGTCTTAGGGGATCGGGACCGGGACGACGCCGAGCGGCGCCAGCTTCGCGGCTCCCCCGTCGGGCGCGGAGAGCACCCAGATGCCCTTCTCGTGGACGGCCACGGAGTGTTCCCACTGGCAGGAGCGCTTGCCGTCGGTCGTGATCACCGTCCAGTCGTCCTCCAGCACGGCGGTGTCGATGCTGCCGCGGACCAGCATCGGTTCGATGGCCAGGCACAGCCCGGGCCGGATCTTGGGCCCACGGTGGCTCGTGCGGTAGTTCAGCACATCAGGGGCCATGTGCATCTCCGAGCCGATGCCGTGGCCCACGTAGTCCTCCAGGATGCCCAGCGGCTTGCCCGGCACGGAGGAGACGTAGTCGTCCACGGCGTTGCCGACGTCGCCAACGAACTTGCCGGTCGCCAGCGCCGCGATCCCGTGCCACATGGCCGCCTCGGTAACGTCGGAGAGCCGCTGGTCTTCGGGGTCAGCGGTGCCCACGATCACGGTCCGGGCCGAGTCGGAGTGCCAGCCTTCCACGATGGCGCCGCCGTCGATGGAGATGATGTCCCCGTCCTGCAGGACGCGGTCCCCCGGGATTCCGTGGACCACCTCCTCGTTGACCGAGGTGCAGATAGTTGCCGGGAAGCCGTGGTAGCCAAGGAAGTTGGACTTCGCCCCGGCGTCCTGCAGCACGCCCGCGAAGACGGCGTCGAGATCGCGGGTGGTCACCCCGGGGACCGCTGCGGCCACGGCGGCGTCGAGTGCGCGGCTGAGGACCAGCCCTGCCTCATGCATGGTCCGCATCTGGGCGTTGGTCTTGTATTCAATGCGGGTCTGGCCGAATGCCATCCTCAGCGTCCTTTCGTGGTGCCGCCCGGCCCCGCGAGGGTCGGACGGACAAATGCCTGAGGCTCCTCCCGGCGCTGCGGGAGGAGCCTCAATGGAAACGGGCCCGGCTCAGGCGGACTGCGCCGCTTTGATGGCCTGCATGACGCGGTCGGTGACCTCGTCGATGCCGCCGATGCCGTCAACCCGGGTCAGGATCCCGCGGTCGGCATACTTCGCCACCACGGCTTCCGTCTGCCCGTGGTAGAGATCCAGCCGGTGGCGGATGACGGTCTCGTTGTCATCGCTGCGGCCGGTGTCCCGGGCGCGGCCCAGCAGGCGCTTGACGAGTTCCTCATCATCGGCCGTGAGCTGCAGGACGACGTCGAGCTTCTGCTCGCCGTCGGCCAGGATCGCGTCCAGGTAGTCCACCTGGGCCGTGGTCCGCGGGTAGCCGWCGAGCAGGAAGCCCGGCTCGACGTCGGACTCGGTGAGGCGGTCGCGGACCATCTTGTTGGTCACGCTGTCCGGAACGAAGTCGCCCGCGTCCATGAACTTCTTGGCTTCGATGCCGAGCGGCGTCTCACCCTTGACGTTGGCGCGGAAGATGTCGCCGGTGGAGATCGCCACGACACCGAGGCGCTCCGAAATACGTTCCGCCTGCGTTCCCTTGCCCGAACCGGGAGGTCCGATAATCAACATTCTCGTCATCGCAAAAGCCCTTCGTAGTGACGCTGCTGTAGCTGCGCATCAATTTGCTTGACGGTCTCCAAACCGACGCCCACCATGATCAGGATCGAGGTGCCGCCGAACGGGAAGTTCTGGTTGGCGTTGATCAGGACCAAGGCAATCAGCGGGATCAGGGCCACAAGGCCCAGGTAGAACGCGCCGGGCAAAGTGATCCTGGAAAGCACATACTGCAGGTAATCTGCGGTCGGCTTGCCGGCACGGATACCCGGAATGAAGCCGCCGTACTTCTTCATGTTGTCAGAAACTTCCTCAGGGTTGAAAGT
>NZ_JBFRFD010000348.1:0-3928 GCF_052114645.1 Arthrobacter sp. 2YAF22_2 | reverse complement strand
CGGTAGTACAGGATGCCGCCGTCGGAAGATTCCGGCGCGGCGTAGAGGGTGCCCTTGTAGGAGGCGGCGTCGAGGGTCGGCTTCAGCATCCCGGCCGTGTCGAGCGCCATCTTGTCCTTGAGCGGCTGGAGCCAGCCCTTGGCGGCGAATTCCGCGGTCCAGACGACGTCGACACTGACCACGTCGTAGTTAGAGTCCTTGGCCTGGAAGTGCTGGACGAGGTCGTCGTGCTGCTGATCGGCCTGGTCGGTCTGCTCCTTGAACGTCACTTTCTCGTTCGGGTGCGCGGCATTCCACTTGTCGATCAGCGGCCGGACCACGTTGCTGTTGTCTTTGCCCTGCACGTAGGTGATCGGACCCCTGCCGTCCAGGTTGGCTGCCGCATCGCCGCCACCCGTGCTGCTGCTGCCGCCTCCGCCACCTCCACAAGCCGACAGGGAAAGGGCCAGTACCCCGGCCGCGGCCACGGGAAGTAGATACTTACGGGTTTTCATGCAGGTGCTCCTCGCTGAGTACCGGATGGGACCGGTGGTGCAGTTGGTGTGGTGGGCATCACACTAGCGAGGAGATGGCCGGTAATGCAAGCGTTTACATCAACGTTTTCCCAACGGATCCCTGTTGCGGGGACAGCCGCTGCCCCTACGCGCGCGGCCCGGCGCGGCACCAAGACCCGTGGGGCTCATGTTTCAGCTGGGACGGATGTTCCAAAAAGCGCACCCACCGGCGTGTCGCCGCCTGGCCTCGGTTGGGGTCAGCGCACGCGTTCGGCGCGGCCGAACCGGGACCGGGCGCCGGAACCGATGTGAATCAGTACGGGGGTGCGTTTGCCGATCACGGCGTCCAGTGCCTCCACCAGGGCGGAAACCTCCGCGGCGAGGGTATGCGGGGCCACACCCTGGCGCGGTTGCACCCGGATCCGCAGGGCCGGCTCGCCGCCAAAGTCATAGGTGGCCACCATGGCGCCAGCCAAGTCCGGGCGGTCGGCCAGCGCCGCCTTAAGTGCCTGTTCGGCCACGCTGCCGCCGATCCGGACGCTGCCGGGCACCTCGCCGGCGTCGTCCTCGGCGACCAGCAGGTTGGCGCGGCCTTTGCCTTGTTGCGCCAGCCAGGCCACCATGACCCCGATGACGACCACCAGCAGGACCACCATGACAATCCATAGCCAACTCTCCGGCCGTCCTGGGAAGCGGGTGCGTTCGAACAGGCCGCGGATGTCGGTCCACACCTGACCGGACCAGCCCTGC
Organism: Arthrobacter sp. 2YAF22_2; assembly: GCF_052114645.1. Lineage (NCBI taxonomy): Bacteria > Bacillati > Actinomycetota > Actinomycetes > Micrococcales > Micrococcaceae > Arthrobacter > Arthrobacter sp. 2YAF22_2. Next base: position 2,684 of record NZ_JBFRFD010000348.1, on the reverse strand, counting down.
CACCAGTTCCCGACCGCGGGCACCGTGGCCAGCAGCACAAGCAGGGTCCCGATGACCAGGAGCTTGGCGCCGAGAATGCCGAGCAGAATCCGGTTGAGAAGCCGGGGGGTGCCGTTCACGCTCCGATCACCCCCGAGGAGGCCAGGTTGACCCGGACCTCGGGCATCGGCGAAGGCGCCATTTCACGAAGCTCGGCTTCAACGGCGGCCAGCACCTCCGCCTCGCGGAGCGGCACGCCGGAGGTCGGCCGGATGTTGACCAGCACCTGGCGCCGGGAGACCACCACCATCACCTGGTCCCGGGTCACGTTGGCAGCCAGCCTGGCACGCCGCGCCAGCGCCGAGGCGATCACTTCGTCGTCGACCACGACGGCGGCACGCGGGTCTGCGAGCACGTGCCGGGCGCGTCGGCCGGGCAGTATTGCGTTGAGGAAGAAGTAGAGCCCGGCTGCCATCAGCACCGCACCGATGACGCCGAGCAGCAGCGGGGCGATTCCGGCCGGGAGTGCGGTGAGCCGGTCCGCGGCAGTTTGCGGATCAACCAGCCATGGCGGCTGCCCGACGGCCCGGACAGCGGTTTCAAGCAGGGCGTAGCCGCACAGCACAATGACAAGGACTGCCGCGATGACGGAGGCCGTCGCCCGGGACGAGCTGGTCTCCCGCGCGAGGACTTTCTCCATTCCGGCCGCGCCGGAGTCCGGGCCGGGGACGGTCCCGGCTTCGCGGGGGCTACTGCCGGCGCCGGTGGTGCTGGGACCGTGGGCGTGGGAGCTTGGTTCGTGGAACCCGGCGTCGCGGTGGTGTCGTTCGGCGGCGTGGCTCATCGAACCCGCCCTCCATCACTGACGCTGGCCCCGCTGATGCGGATGTCCACCCGGCTCAACTGGGCGCCGCTGAGTTCGGTCACGCGCTGGAGGATCCGCGCCTTCGCGGCCACCGCCCGGTCCCAGATGGGGCCGCCGAAGCCGGCTACGCGTGCGGGATCCCGCAGCACCGAGGTGAGCGAGGGGACCGCGATTGGCGTGACGAGGGACAGCGCCAGCAGGCCGTCGTCGTCGGTCCAGTCGGCCCGCACGTCCTGCGGCGGCACGCCGAGAGCCTCGGCCGCGGCGGCCCGAGCGACGCTGGTGAGGGCTTGGGTGCTGATCCGGTTATGTCCGGCCAGCAGGCGGCCGGCGGCGACGCTCATGAGGAGGAACGCCGGCCGGTGATGGCGTCGAACACGCTGCGCAGATCCAGTTTCCCTTCCGCCGCACGGCCCAGCAGGGCTCCGACGGCCATGAAGAGAAGGGACCCCAGGAAACCCCAGACTCCGAACGCGAAGGACATGAAGGCCAGGAAGGCGCCGGCGGCAATGCCGACTACTGTCAGGTTCACTGAAGCGCCTCCCTTGCCGGCCGGGTCTCGACGGCGTCCGGCAGTTTGGGCGGCCCGGGGACGAAGACGTCGTGGATCTCGATGTTCACTTCAATGACTTGGAGCCCGACGAACTCCTCCACGGCGGCGTAGACGGCAGCGCGGATCTGGTCGGCCAGGGGATGCAAGGGGGTGCCGTACAGCGCCACCAGGTCAATATCCACGGCCACCTGGGTCTCGCCGACCTCGGCGCGCACCCCGGCTGCGTGGTCCGAACTGCCGACCGCGTCGCGGAAGGCGCCCAGTGCCCGTGAGGGCCCCGTGCCCAGGGAGTACACCCCCGGGACGGCGCGGGCGGCGATGCCGGCAACCTTGGCGACGGCGGCTTCGGAGATGACGGTGCGGCCGGTCGCGGCGCGGAGCGTCCCCGGCAGGGCGGTCTCCGGGCCCGGTGCGGACTGAGGATTCTGGTACTCCATGAGGCACTCCCCTTCTCTTTGACACCACCCTAGCCCTTGGGGCCGACCGCGGGGGCAGATCACGAGGATATCCGCCGTCAGCGAGGGCCCGAGGCGGTGCTGGAGCGGTGGGGAGCAGCCGCTGGGCGTTGAGCAGTCGAGTGAGTCACAGGCCGATTTGCAAGTTTTCGGAGGTGATCTTGGCCATACGGCGCCGACTGGTAATTTATTGTCCAGCGAGCCCTTCGGAAGCTCTGGCAATTACGCCCTTCCTGACAGTCCCGGTCTCGCTTTAGCAGGGGGAATCTTGAAGAAAACACTCGCATTTGTCATGCTCGCCGGTCTCATGCTGACCGGCTGCAGCAAGCCGGCTTCCGCAGAGCCGGCTGCACCCACCACGACGGCCGCGGTCGCCGCCTCGATCGCCGTCCCCAACGTGGTCGGACTGGCCCTGGACAAGGCCACCGACCAACTGAAGGATCTCGGCCTGAAGGCCGACGCGAAGGACATCGACGCCGACAAAACGATCATGGTCAAGAGCAACTGGGTGGTCGCCACGCAGGATCCGGCCGACGGCACCCAGGTCGCCAGGGGCTCCACCGTAAAGCTCGGCGTCAAGCCCCTCTCGAAGGCCACGCCGACCCCCACGCCGACACCGGCCAAGGCCGAGGTCGTTGAGGTCGTGGCCCCGGTCGCCCCGCCGATCGAGGTTGCGGCTCCCGTCGCCCCGCCGGCGCCGCCGGCCTACGTGCCCCCGGCAGCCCCGGCCCCCGCGGCTCCGCAGTACGGCGGTATCATCTGCAAGGACGGCTACGCGTGGCCGAGCGCGACGCGCCAGGGCGCCTGCAGTGGCCACGGCGGTATCAGGAAG
>NZ_JBFRFD010000347.1:0-3943 GCF_052114645.1 Arthrobacter sp. 2YAF22_2 | reverse complement strand
GTGATGACTATCGCGCCGCAGGGTGACTGCATTGTCGCCGTGCCGAAGGTGGCGCCAGCCAGCGGCCCGGGATGAGCCGGAGCGTTCTTGGTTGAAGTGTCCGTCGATTTGCTGGACGCGGCAGCAGCAGGCCTGCTCCTTGCCGATCCGCGCGGCGAACTGCAGGTCGTGGCCTCCGCCAGCAAACAAAGCCAGCTCGTTGAGATACTCCAACTCCGGGGCGGCACGACATCCGCTCCCGGAACGGGAAGTGGCCCGAATTCCAAGCGGGCGCGCTCTTCCAGGGTTTCCGTTCAGTACACGCCGTCCCAACGCGGGTTCACGGCAGGATAAGTGGAGCCAAGGGCCTCTTCGAAGAACAACCCGGCGCGCTGAGTCGGGGGGACTCCGCCGTCGGCCAGGCCCTGCGGACGTCGCAATGATCAGCATCCTGCAGGAACGCGTCTAACGTGAGCCGGAGTTGGTCACCGAACAATAGCAACGCGCCTTGAACAGCAGGATCCTCATTGAACAAGCCAAGGGAGTCATTGCCGGCACCGCGACAGTAGACATGGAAGAGGCGTTCCCGACGCGCCCTAGTCCCTGGCGCCGGCACGCTCACCAGGATGGCAGTGCCGGCACCGGGCCGTCCGTCTCAATGTGTCCGGCGTCCCCACGTGCCAGCCACTGGAGCAGGCCCTCGCGATCGGACACAACGCGCAAGCCCCCGTCGCCGATTACCCACTGGTCACGCTCTTCTGTCACCAGCGTCATTCCCGGGGCGCCCTTGGCGCGTAGCGATCGCACCACAGCTTCAAGGGCGTTCAGCAGCGAATCGGGGTCGGCCTCCTCGATCGTCCAGGCGGTGTCCAGGTCATGGTGATGCACGACCACTTCGGCAATTCGAAGCGCCACGATGGACGTAGCGGGGATGGGCTTGCTATTCACCTGCACTTCGGGGGCTGCGAGCTCCCCATCGAGTCGCTGGGCCTGCTCGGCAAAGAACCGCGCGGACACCAGCAGTTCGCCTGTGAGTTCCTCCCGTGGCAGCGCTGCCAGTGCCGAGATCGCCTGGGCTCGGGCCTCACCCGAGGGGTACAGGGTGGCCGCCTCCCCCGTGACGGCCCAATCGATGAGTTTTACCAGGGCGCGTCCGCTGGACGCGACGTGGGCGACAACATCGGCCCGGGTCCAGCCCTCGCACCGCGAGGGAGCGGCCATCTCCTCGTCAGATAGTGATGCGACGGTGGCCTGGAGCATGTCCGTTTCTCTGCCCAGCCGGGACAGGTCCGAGTATAGGCGTGCGCGGTTGATCATGCTGCCAGCCTATAGACGCCATATTGCAGGAACCAGCGTTCTGGCCCGCTGTTTCATATTTTGATCGTCTGGACTGAGAGGCGGAACAGCTGTGCAGTCTTACTTCACGGAAGAGATCGTTTGAGACCACCGGCATATAAATGACCCCCGGGCGGAATGCTGGGCTTTTCCCCCATATGGCGAACCTCACACACCTGTCAGGCTGAACGCACTCGGAGGACGGCCCCTCGGATCCTCCTGGCGCCGCAGGCCTCCGTTTCGCCCGGAGAGGACTTGGGGACCATGTCACAACCGCATGCCGTTGTAGCCGAAAATCCACAGAAGGAGGGTCGGACCGCCAATTGGGTGGCCTTCGTCATCTGCACAGCCCTCTTGTTTGACGGCTATGACCTCGTCATCTACGGCACAGTCCTTCCGGGACTGCTCGCCGACCCGGGCCAGATCGGAGCGTTTGATGCAGCCGCCGCCGGGCTCCTCGGATCCTGGGCCCTCATCGGGGTCCTTGTGGGCTCACTGGTTTGCGGCGCCTTCGGTGACTTTTTCGGCCGGCGCCGGCTGATGCTCCTGGGCATAGCCTGGTTCTCCGTCGGAATGTTCGCCACAGCCTTTGCCACCAGCGTCCCTGCGTTCGGCGCCCTGCGGTTTGCGACCGGACTCGGTCTGGGAATAGTCATTGCCAGCGCCGGCGCCACGATGGCTGAATTCGCGCCCGCGGGAAGGCGGCAGTTCTACAACGCAATCGTGTATTCGGGGATCCCGGCAGGCGGTGTCCTGGCCTCCATCCTGGGCATCCTTTTCCTCGACAGCATCGGCTGGCGCGGGCTGTTCATCATCGGCTCCCTGCCGCTGCTCGTTCTCTTGCCTATTGCCTGGCGCAAGCTCCCCGAATCACCGCGGTGGCTGTTGTCCCGGGGCCGTGAACAGGAGGCGCTCGCTGCCGCGCAACGTACCGGCGTACCGCTCATCGAAGAGCGGGTCATCCTGCAGGTCGGCGCCGCGCCGCAGAAATCAGGCTTTGCAGCCGTATTTTCCCGCCAGTTCGCAGTAGCATCCATTCTGCTGGGCCTGATGTCCTTCTGCGGTCTTCTGCTGACGTACGGACTCAACACGTGGCTGCCCAAGATCATGGAGGGCTACGGCTACGGACGGACATACTCCCTGTTCTTCCCGCTGGCGCTGAACCTCGGCGCAGTGGCAGGCGGTCTGCTCGCGTCTCGCCTGGCCGACAAGAGCGGCCCCCAGCGTGTCATCGCGGCCACCTTTGCACTGGCGACCATTTCCTTGGCACTAATGACCTTCAGCTTTCCGTTGCCGTTGCTCTTTGCTTTTATCGCCCTCGCAGGCGTGGGAACGCTGGGAACCCAGGTCCTGATCTACGGGTTCCAGTCCAACTACTTCACCACCAATGCCCGGGCCGCGGGCGTCGCATGGTGCGCAAGCGTGGGCCGGCTGGGCGGGGTGCTCGGTCCGATCATCGGCGGGTGGCTGGCCGCCGCGGGGGTCGGCGGATCCACAGCCTTCTACCTCTACGGGGCAGTGGCCCTGGTCGGCGCCGTGGTCACGGTCCTGGTGCCTCGCCAGCGCATGCTGGAGCAGGCCGAACACAAAGTCGAGGAGATCGCAGCTGGCCGGGCAGAGGACAGCATCCCTGCCTGACAGCTCACGTAGTCCACACCGACGCTGCTCTGTCRCTTTACGTCTGCTAATTATCCTAGTAGGGCTCATTCTGGTTATTCTTTGAATCAATAACGAGCCCAGGGCAGCCCGGGGTCGGTCAGCGGAAGGACGGGACCCAAAGTGGACATCCGCCAACTGAACTACTTCATTGCGGTTGCAGAGGAGAGGCATTTCGGCCGAGCTGCCAAGCGCCTCCACATGGCGCAGCCGCCTCTCTCGCAACAGATCCGCCAGCTGGAAGAGCAGCTCGGAGTCAAGTTGCTGAAGCGGACTACCCGCAGGGTGGACCTCACAGCGGCGGGTCAGCTTCTGCTGGACCGCGGACGGCAGATCGTCAACGACGTCGCCACCCTCCAGGCCGATGTCTACCAGGTGGGTCGGGGCGCAACCGGAGTCCTGCGGGTGGGCTTCTCAGGGTCTGCAACCTACGGCGTCATGCCCCAGATCGCCCGCCTCGCGAAACAGGTCCTGCCAGGTCTGTCCCTTGCGTTGCACGGTGAAATGCTCACGCCATCGATGGAAGCAGGCCTGCGGGACGGCACCCTGGACGCAGCGTTGCTGCGGCCGCCCGTCGCGTCGCAGGACATCGACTACAGGACGGTCACCCGGGAGCCGCTCGTCGTCGCGCTTCCGTCCTTCAGCGCCCTGGCCGTGGATCGGCCGGTGGCAATGCACGAACTGCAGGACCAGGACTTCATCGCCTACGGACCCGAGTCTGTGCTCTACCGCACCACAGCAGACTTGTGCCGCCAGGCGGGCTTCCAGCCGCGCATCACGCAGGTGGTTGGCGAAACGTCCACGATGTTGGCGTTCGTAGCCGCGGGCGGCGGTGTGGCGGTCATGCCGTCCAGCGTGCAGGCCTTCCAACTGGAAGGCGTGGCCTACCGGGAGATAGAAAGCGTCCCCGAAGTGGAGCTCGCCGTCGCCTGGATGCGCGGGCATCACTCTGCGCTGCTGCACAACTTTCTGG
>NZ_JBFRFD010000346.1:0-3962 GCF_052114645.1 Arthrobacter sp. 2YAF22_2 | reverse complement strand
GTGCTTCTTCTTGGCCATACGCTTGCGACGCTTCTTAATAACTGAACCCACGAAAGTTCCTTACCGGCTAGATGCATTACCTGCCCGTTGGGAAGGGTCCGCGGGCTAAGCAGCAGACTGCACAACTGACAGGTTCTTACAATGACGTAAAACGTTCCTTAACAGGGTACCGCCTATCGGGGGCACACCACGACCGCAGGCCTCGGGGAGAGGTCTGTTAAGGCCCCGCGGGACGGGAGAAAGCTCAGCCCGTCTCGGTGCGTCCGTCGACAACAGCACCCCTGAGGTACTGTTCGACGGCGGTTTCCGGAACACGATAGGAGCGGCCGAAACGCACCGCCGGCATTTCACCGGAGTGCACCAGGCGATACACGGTCATCTTTGATACCCGCATGACATCCGCGACCTCGGCCACGGTGAGAAAGCGCGCGTTGGAGAAGTTGGCCTCCGAAGACATTTCTCTTATTCCTTTTGCTCAAGCGAACGGCTGCCCCGTCTGAACGACATGGCGGTGTGCCGATGCTGAGCCATCAAACAACCATGTGCTAGATACTCTAGGGGTTCGTGGTGCCAATGTGAAAGCCTTACGCAGGAATTTGCCAAGGTTTTCCGCAGGATACCCGCACCGGCCGTCCTCCCGGTGCCGGGCTCAGCTTAGGGTGCGCCGGGTTCGCGCCGACGCCGCCAGCTGGCCGAGCACCGAGGCGGTGACGTCCCAGTCCATGCAGGCATCCGTGACGCTCTGGCCGTACAGCAGCGCGTCGTTCCCGGCGGCGTGTTCGGCGACGTCCAGGGCCTGCGCGCCGCCCACCAGGAAACTCTCCAGCATGATGCCGGCGATGGCCGCCGCCGAGGCACCCCCCGTCTCGAGCTGGGCGCCGATCTCCAGGGCCACCTCCGCCTGCCGGTGGTGGTTCTTGCCGCTGTTGGCATGGCTCGCGTCCACGATGAGCCGCGGGTTCAGCTGCTGCGCGGCAAGGCGGGCGGAGGCCGCTTCGACGTCGGCGGCGGAGAAGTTGGGGCCTTGGCTGCCGCCGCGCAGGATGATGTGGGTGTCCGGGTTCCCTGCGGTGCTGACCAGGGCGGCCCGGCCATCCCCGTCGATCCCCAGGAACGCCTGCGCGGCGGCCGCGGCGCTGCACGCGTCCAGCGCCACCTGCAGGCCGCCGTCGGTGCCGTTCTTGAAACCGATCGGCATGGACAGGCCGGAAGCGAGTTGGCGGTGGATCTGGCTTTCCGTGGTGCGCGCCCCGATGGCGCCCCACGCGACGAGGTCCGCCATGTACTGCGGACTGATCGGTTCGAGGAATTCCGTGGCCGTGGGCAGGCCCAGCGCCGTGACCTGGCGCAGGAACTGGCGGGCGGCGCGCAGGCCGGACGCAATGTCATGGCTGCCGTCGAGCCGCGGATCATTGATCAGGCCCTTCCAGCCCACGGTGGTGCGCGGCTTCTCGAAGTACGTGCGCATGACGATCAGCAGGTCCTCGCGGTGCTTCTCGGCCTGGCTGACCAAGCGGCGGGCGTATTCGAGCCCGGCCTTGGGATCGTGGATGGAGCACGGGCCGACGATGACGAGCAACCGGTCATCGACGCCGTCCAGGATGGCGCGGACCTCGTCCCGGCCACGGCCGACGACGTCGGAGCCCCGGGCGTCCAGCGGAAGCTCCGCGATCAGTTCCTGCGGCGTGGGCAGGGCGGTGAATTCACTGATCCGCAGATTTGAGGTGGACTGCTGGCTTTCGCGGGCTGCTTCGATGCTCATTGTTCGGGTCCTGTTCCGGGGGTGCGGAGCGGGCCCTGGTCAGAACCCGCCGGAGAAATGGCGAAGGGCAGAGAATGATCTCTGCCCTGTTGGCTCTGAAGGTGGGTTGGATGCGTGTCAGTTAGACGCAGGCCCCTCCAGAGCCAACGAAAAATACGCATACCAACGGTTAGTCATGGCTCGACGATAGCCCCGCTCCCCGCCGGAGGGCAAAGCGGCGGCGTAATATTCCGACGGCGGTACTCCGGGCGCGGCCCGTTGGCTGCGGCCGGCCGGCGGCGGGCCGCGGCGACGGGTGCTGCGCGAGCGGGACGGCGTCAGGCGCCGCCACCCAAACCCGCCTCCGCGTAGTAGCCCTCGATATGCTCCGCCACCAGCCCGGCAGCCCCTTCGCCGTCGTGCCGGTTGATGGCCGCCAGGATGTCCCGGTGTTCCTGGCGCAGCCGCGCCGCGGTGGCGTCCCAGTCCGGCAGGTTTCCGGTGAGCCGTCCGGCGTAGTCCTGGATGGCTTCGCGCAGGGAACCCATCATGGCGCTGACCACCGTGTTGCCGGCCGCGTCCGCGAGCGCCAGATGGAACCGGACATCGAGGGCGAGGAAGTCCTCCGTGCCGGCGCAGCCGTCCATCTGGTCCAAAAGGCGGGCAGCCTCCGCGAGGGCGGGCGAGTCGGGGCTGGCCCTGGCCGCGGCCCAGGACTCGAGCAGCACGCGGGTCTGCACAATGTCCGCCACGGGTAAATGCGAGGTGGCCACGTGGAGCCGGAGGGCTGAGCCGAGGGCCGCCGTCGGATCCGAGATCACCACGGTGCCGGCGTCCGGCCCGGAACCCACACCTGCCCGGACCACCCCCATCGCCTCAAGTACCCGGATGGCCTCGCGCACCGAGGTTCGGGAAACGCCTAACTGCTCGGCCAAGGACCGTTCCGCGGGGAGCCTGCCGCCCACGACCAGTTGGCCGCCGGAGAGCTGGTCTTCAATCCACTGCAGGACGAGCCGGTGCGTACGCATGGCCACATCCTACTTGATGTGGTCCGACCACATCCCCTAGAGTGTGGTTGGACCACAGTGTTGGAGACGAGACGCCCCCGGAGGCCGCAGTGACGCAACCCATGAAGACCGGCACCCCCAGCAATCCAGAGGCGCCCACCACGCCGGAAGACACCGCGGCCGGCGCGGCAGGAAACACGCCCGGCACGCCCGTTGACCGCGGCGCCCTGCCCGCAGCCTTGAAGCGCCGGATGCCGAAGTACGCGGACCTCGCCCCGCTGATGCAGTTCAAGAAGCCGGAATTCAGCCGTGTCGCGAAGCTGCGGCGGGCGAGCACGATCTGGGACCTGCGCGCCATGGCCAAACGACGGACACCCCAGGCACCCTTCGACTACACCGATGGCGCCGCGGAAGCGGAGATCACCCTGCGCCGTGCCCGGGAGGCGTTCCTGGACATTGAGTTCCGCCCCGGCATCCTGCGCGACGTCTCGAGTGTGGACCTCGGCACCGAGATCCTCGGCAAGGCCGCCCGGCTGCCGTTCGGGATCGCGCCCACCGGCTTCACCCGGATGATGCAGTCCGAGGGCGAGTACGCCGGCTCCCGGGCCGCCGCGTCCGCCGGCATCCCCTACACGCTCTCCACAATGGGCACCGCCTCCATCGAGGATGTGGCCGCGGCCGCCCCGGACGGCCGGAACTGGTTCCAGCTCTACCTCTGGACGGACCGGGACCGCTCACTGGAATTGATCGAACGGGCGGCCAGGGCCGGGAACGACACCCTCATGGTCACGGTGGACACCGCCGTCGCCGGCGCCCGGCTCCGTGACGTCCGCAACGGCATGACCATCCCGCCGGCGCTGACCCTGAAGACCGTGTTCGACGCCTCCTACCGGCCCGCGTGGTGGTTCAACTTCCTCACGCACGAGCCGTTGACCTTCGCCTCGCTCTCCCGCTACACCGGCACCGTAGCGGACCTGATCAACTCCATGTTCGATCCCACCCTGACGTTTGCGGACCTCGACTGGCTGCGCGAAACCTGGAAGGGCAACCTGGTGGTCAAGGGAATCCAGACCGTCGAGGACGCCCGCAAGGTGGTGGACCACGGCGCGGACGGCGTCGTGCTCTCCAACCACGGCGGCCGCCAACTGGACCGTGCCCCCATCCCGTTCCACCTGCTCCCGGACGTGACCGCGGCACTCAAGGCGGACCACAGT
>NZ_JBFRFD010000345.1:0-3989 GCF_052114645.1 Arthrobacter sp. 2YAF22_2 | reverse complement strand
ATGCAGCTCTGGCGGGCCCGTAGCCACCCGCCGCAGGGCCGGCCGCCCGGCAGCGGTGCGGCGTTGTCCCAAAAAGTCTCCCAGGAAGCCATCACCGTGCTGGCGGGCCCCTGCCGCGGGCCGATCGTTCCGGCCAGCGTCAGGGTGAGCGGTGGAACCGAGCAGGACCGCGCGCGCTTCGCCTCCGCGGCGAAGGAGGCCGGAGTCGGCATCGGCGCCGGGCCGCTGGTGACCCTGATCGGTTATGGCGGATCCCCGGCGACGGCGGACGTGGCGGTCGCGCTCGACGCGCCATGGCCGCTGGCAAAGTCCGCGGCGCCCGCCAAGATCGCGCTCTACGGCCGGAGCCAGGAGGCGTTTGACGCGTTGCTGGCGGTGCTGGCCGGAAAGGCCGCCGCCACCGGCAAGCTGCCGGTCGCCGTCGGGCCGCAGCAGGCGGGCTCCGGCTGCGGCTGAGCTGCCCGCGGCGTCTTAGCCGCGGTGTCGTTTAATGGTGCTGTGCCGTTTGCCGCGGTGTCGTTTGTCGCGGTGTCGTTTAATGGTGCTGTGCCCATCCTGAATAAAGACATGACCCTGTGCATCTCGCTCTCGGCCCGGCCGAGCAACAACGGGACCCGCTTCCACAACCATCTCTACGAGCAGCTGGGCCTGAACTGGATCTACAAGGCCTTCGCCCCCACCGATCTGGCCCAGGCGATAGCCGGGGTTCGGGGTCTGGGCATCCGCGGTTGTGCGGTCTCGATGCCGTACAAGGAGGAGGTCATCGGCTTGGTGGACGTTCTGGACCCCTCCGCGAAAGCCATCGATTCGGTCAACACCATCGTCAACGACGGCGGCACGCTCACGGCCTACAACACCGACTACACGGCGATCGAGCAGTTGCTCCAGCGCAACGCCGTCCCCACGGACTATTCGGTCTGGCTGCTGGGCGCCGGGGGGATGGCGAAAGCCACCGCGGCCGCGCTGCGTGACGCTGGCTTCCGGGACGTGACCATCATCGCGCGCAACGCGGAGGCCGGGCCGGCGCTCGCGGGGCTTTACGGTTTCGCGTGGTGCGCCGGGATTCCGGCGGTGGAGGCCGGCGAGGGGTCGGCCGACATGCTGATCAACGTGACGCCGATTGGCATGGCCGGCGGACCGGAGGCCGACACGCTGGCCTTCCCGCACGAAGCCGTGGCGGCCGCGAAGGTGCTCTTCGACGTCGTGGCTCTGCCCGCCGAGACGCCACTGATCCAGGCCGCCCGGGCGGCCGGCAAGCAAGTGATCACCGGCGCCGAGGTCGCCACCATCCAAGCCCTTGAGCAGTTCGTGCTGTACACCGGCGTCCGGCCCTCCGACGAACAGGTCCGGGCAGCCGAGGAGTTCATGCGGGCCCAATAGGGCCGCCCGGTCCTAGACCGGCTGCACCGAGATGGCGACCCGTTCTTCGCCGATCCGGGTGAGGACCAGGGTAGCCGTGTCTTTGGCCGCGTTCCTGGCGCTCCTGCCGCCGGGGAGCAACTGCTTGCGCAGTTCCTCCGGCGTGACCGAGATGCCCCGCTTCTTGATGTCCAGGACGCCGATGCCGTTGTCCTTGACCCAGGCCTTGAGTGCCTTGACGTTGAACGGCATGACCTCGAGGACCTTGTACGCCCGGGCAAAGGGAGTATTGCGGAGCTCCGGCGCGCAGATGTAGGCGATGTGCTCGTCCAGCAGATGCCCACCCAGCTGGAGCGCTACGTCGGCGACCAGGCCCGCGCGGATCACGGCGCCGTCGGGCTCGTAGAGGTAGCCTTCCGCCGGGCCCACTGGGGCTGCCGGTCCGGCGTCGAAGTCCTCCGCGCTGGTGAGCTCCGCGGCGCCCTGCGGGCCCAGGATCAGCGCCGCGCGGCGGATTCCGGGCCGGCGGACGGCGTTGAACCAGAGCGCCACCTCGGTGACGTCGCCGCCCACCGAGACCCACTGCGCCTCGCAGCCGGCCGGCACCGAGGAATGCGGGATGCCGGGGCCCAGCTTCACGCCGACGGCGCGACCGGCGGCGGCCAGGGATTCCACGAAGGACAGCGGAGGGGAGAAGTCTTCCGGATCCCACAGGCGTTTGGTTCCGGAGCTGGAGGTGGTGCGGCGCGCCGGGTCGAGCCAAATGCCGTCGATCCCGTCCAGCGGGACGGCGGCGGCATCGGCATGAACCACCGCCGCGTTCCGGAACGGGATCAGGTTCATGGTGGCGCAGGCGGCCGTCGTTTCGTCCAGTTCCACGGCCGTGACTTTGATGTCAAGGGAGGCCAGTGCCATCGCGTCAGCCCCCAGCCCGCAGCCCAGATCCGCAACGTGCGCAATCCCCGCCGCGGYGAACCGCTGCGCGTGCCGCGCGGCGACGTTGAGCCGGGTGGCCTGTTCCAAGCCGGCCCGGGTGAAGATCATCTGCCGGGCGAATTCGCCGAACTTGGCCTCTGCCTTGGTCCGCAGCCGGGATTGTGTGAGGACCGCTGATACCAGCTCGGCGGAATGTCCGGCCTTGCGCAGCGAGGCATTGAGCCGGAAGGCCTCCTCCTCGCGGTATGGCCCCAGTGACGCCAGCAGGTCCCAGCCCTCCGGATTGAGCAGTGGGGCGATCTGGTCCTGCGTAGTCTCAGCCATGCCATCAAGCGTAGTTCAGGCGCGAGACGCCCTGCGTGCCCGTTAGGCTGGACGGCATGGATGACAGGGACACCGATGACATCGGCGCGGCAGGGACCCGGGAACAGCCGGACGAAGATTTTCCGGTCCGCCGGGGACTGACCCGCTTCGCCCGACCGGCGCTGATCGCGGGCACAGTGGTCGCGGTTGTCTGCGTGGCGTTGCTCGTCATCATCTTCTTCCTCGATTCCTTCAACGCGACCGTCTATTCGGTGGGCGGCAAGGACGTAAAAGACGCCACCGACGAGGCGCGGGCCATCCGTGATACCTACGCCGGAGCCCGGGTGGGCGGCATCATCTTCCTGATCCTCGGAGCGGTGGCCGCGCTGGCCGGGGGATTCCTGCTGTACCGCGACCGGAATAAGTCGCCCCAGATCGACGAAGACGACGACGGCCAGGACTGGGACTACGAGGACCTCGCCGGGCAGTAGGCGCTTTCGCTGTGCCTGCTGGTGTACGGCGTGGTGCGGCGTGACGTGGCACTGAATCGGTCCGCCCACTCCGGACATGCCCGTCCTTCGCGGGCAGCACTGGACATATTGCGTATATGTCCATCTCTGGCCACCAGCAATGGGCAGGTCCATCGCTCCCGGACGGCACGTCCATTGCGCCGGACCGGCAAGGAGCATGCCCATCGCTCAACTCCAAAACTGGGGCACAAGCTCCGCGCCTGGGCAACAAGTCCTTCGTTCCAAGCCGCCCGATGGGCATGTCCGTCCTGCAAGCCGCCCGATGGGCATATCCGTCCTGCAGGCTGCCTTAGGAGCATGTCCGGAGCCCCGGGCAGCCCGCTGCGCACAACCGGAACGTAACAAACCTGAGTCCACCGGCTGCCTCGCAGAATGAGCATGTCCCGGGCCGCGCCGTCCCGGGCCGCGCCGCGCCGCGCCGCGCCGTGTCCGGTCCCGCCGTCGGACGTTCACGGGCGTTCACCCCGGGATGAACTTCTGGCACTCACCTTGACCGAGTGCTAACTACTTACATAGAGTCGTCATTAGCACTCGCCCTAGGCGGGTGCTAACACCTGAAGCTTTACCGGCCTGGCTACTGCCGGCACCGCGACGACGGTCTGTACGCCACGGCACCACAGCTTTAAAGTCCACGAATTTGCTGACGAAAAGGAGAGGTCCTTGTCGGTCTCTATTAAGCCTCTTGAGGATCGTATTGTTGTCCGCCCGCTCGAAGCCGAGCAGACCACGGCTTCCGGCCTGGTTATCCCGGACTCCGCACAGGAGAAGCCGCAGGAAGGCGAAGTTGTTGCAGTAGGCCCCGGCCGCTTCGAAGACGGCAACCGCGTTCCCGTTGACGTAGCCGTTGGCGACGTCGTCATC
>NZ_JBFRFD010000344.1:0-4028 GCF_052114645.1 Arthrobacter sp. 2YAF22_2 | reverse complement strand
CTCGTGAGCAGGCAGTACGTCGCGATCGCGTAACAACCGTGAAGCGAGCCCGGCGCATCAATGTAGCGGGACTAAAGAAAACTTTTGTTGTTCGGGAGGCTTCCTAAACAGTCCTGCGCCGCCGGTGCCCCGGAACGGTTCGGCAGACCCGGGCCGCGGGCGTGCTGCGGCCGTCCACGCCGCCACATCACGGTTGGGTTGCGGCCGRAGCCGGACGGGAACTTCCCGCGCCCGCCGGGCGTGGGAATTGGTAGCGTGAAGTGTACGGATCTTCACCACCGATCATCACCTACCCCCTTAATTTGGAGGACACCAGCAATGGCACTTGGCGGAAACCCGATCTTCAACGGAAAGAGCTTCCGTGGGGCCACCCAGGCCCCGCAAGCCCCGTACGGACAGGGATACGGCCAGCCGCAGTACGCCCAGGCCCAGACCGGCTGGAACCCGGCACAGCAGGCCATGAGCAACGACCAGCTGAAGGACCTGTACAACCGCCCGGCTGCCGGGCCGGCCGACACCGGCCGCATGACCTTCGACGACGTCATTATGAAGACCGCGGCCTGCCTCGTTGCCGTAATCGCGGGCGCAGCCGTCACCCTCACTGTGGCGCAGGGCCTGGCCTCGATGCTGATGATCGTCGGCGCGCTGGGTGGTTTCGTGCTGGCCATGGTGAACACCTTCAAGAAGCAGCCGTCGCCGGCGCTGATTCTGGCCTACGCCGCCCTTGAGGGACTGTTCCTGGGCGGCCTCACCCGGATCCTCGACGGGATGTTCCCGGGCGTCGGACTGCAGGCCGTCATCGGGACGCTCTCCGTCTTCGCCGTGACCCTGGTCCTGTTCAAAAGCGGCAAGGTCCGGGCCACGCCCAAGGCCATGCGCTTCTTCATGATCGCGATCATCGGCTACGCCGTCTTCGCGGTCGTCAACATGGTCATGATGTGGACCGGCGCCGTGCAGTCCCCGTTCGGCCTGCGCTCCAGCGTCGAAATCTTCGGCATCCCGCTGGGCGTCTTCATCGGCCTGCTCGCGATCGGCCTGGCTGCCTTCTCTCTGATCCTGGACTTCACCAGCATTGAAGCCGGCGTCCGCAGCGGTGCCCCGCAGCGCTTCTCCTGGACGGCGGCGTTCGGCCTCACGGTCACCCTCGTCTGGCTTTACGTCGAGATCATCCGTCTGCTGGCCATCCTCCGCGGCGACGACTGACGGCCGCAGGGCACCAGTAAACCCGAAGCGGGTCCCGCCGATGGCGGGGCCCGTTTTTGCGTTGCCGGGGTCGTTCAGGCCAACCGCAGGGCGCCCGCCGCCGGGCGCACCGGAAAGATGTCCGGCGCGGCATACCCGGCCTGAGTGAAGGCGCGTCCGACGGCGTCCCGCACTGCGCGCTCCGCGTCCGCCGGGGTGAGTGCGATCGCGGACCCGCCGAAGCCGCCGCCGGTCATCCGGGCGCCGAGGGCGCCCGCGTGGCGGGCCGTCTCCACGGCAAGGTCCAGCTCGGGGCAGGAGATCTCGAAATCGTCGCGCATCGAGGCATGGGAGTCGTCCAGCAGCGCGCCGATCGCGCGCGGGCCGCTGGCCTCGAGCAGCTCGACTGTCCGCAGCACGCGGTCGTTTTCGGTGACGACATGACGGACGCGGCGGAACGTTTCCGCGTCCAGCAGACCGGAGGCTTCCTCGAGGTCCGAGAGTCCGACGTCGCGCAGCGCTCGGACGCCAAGCACTTCGGCGCCGAGCTCGCAGGACGCACGACGGGCAGCGTAGCCCCCGCTGGCGTGCGAGTGCGAGACCTTGGTGTCAATCACCAGCAGCACCAAGCCGGCGGCTTCGGCGTCGAACGGCACCAGCCGGACGGCCTGGTCACGGCAGTCGAGGAAGACGGCCCGGCCCGCAGCGCCCCGGAGCGAGGCCGACTGATCCATGATCCCGGTGGGGGCACCGACGAAGTCGTTTTCCGCGCGCTGGGTGGCCAGGACCATGTCCTGCGCGCTGAGTCCTGCGCGGGTCAGGTCGTTGACGGCCACAATGACGGCGCATTCGATGGCGTGCGAGGAGGAGAGGCCCGCCCCGCGCGGCACATCCGAGTCGAGCAGCAGGTCCAGGCCGGGAACGGCGAGGCCGCGCTGTTCCAACGCCCAGAGCACGCCCAACGGATACTTCGTCCAGCCCCTGGCCCTGGCGGGGTCCAAGGCACCGGTGTCCGCGTGTGTCAGGCCCTGGTTTCCGAAGGTGGACAGCATCCGCACGGTGGAGTCCGGCCGGACCCGGACCGCCACCCGGGCGGTGCGGTCGATGGCGAACGGCAGCACATAGCCCTCGTTATAGTCCGTATGCTCGCCGATCAGGTTGACCCGGCCGGGGGCCTGCCACAGGCCGTCGGGGGCCGCCCCGAAGACGGACGCGAACCGCGAGCGGAGTTCACCGATGCCCGCCGGGACACTCATGCGATGCTCCTTTGCGCTCGGGCCGCGGGGGCCGGTGAGGCTGCTGACGTTCCGGCGGCTGCGGTGCGGAGCCGGGCCGCCACGGCCTCCGGTGTGGTGTCGTTGATAAAAGCCCCCATCGCCGCCTCCGAGCCGGCCAGGTATTTGAGCTTGTCCGCGGCGCGGCGCGGAGAGCTCAGCTGCAGGTGCAGGTAGCCGGCCGGCCGGAGCAGCCCGTCCAGCGGCGCCTGCTGCCAGGCGGCGATGTAGGGCGTGGGGGTTGGGTAGAGGGCATCGAGGCGCCGGAGCAGGTCCAGGTACAGCGGCGCGAGTTCGTCCCTCTCCGCGCCGCTGAGTGCCGCCAGGTCGGGGACCTGCCGGTGTGGAACCAGGTGCACCTCCAGCGGCCAGCGGGCCGCGAAGGGCACGTAGGCGCTAAAGTGCCGGCCCTCGAGCACCATCCGGCTGCCGTCAGACCGTTCGGCGCGCAGCAGCGAGCCGGTCAGCGTGTCCCGGCCGCCGGCGTCGTCGTAGTATTTCCGGGCAGCGGCGGCCAGCACGGCGGCCCGCGGCGGCAGGTACGGGTAGGCGTAGATCTGGCCGTGCGGGTGGTGCAGGGTGACGCCGATTTCCGCGCCCCGGTTCTCGAACGGGAAGACCTGGCGGATCCCGGGCAGGGCGCTGAGCGCCTCGGTGCGGGCAGCCCAGGCCTCCACCACGGTGCGGGCGCGGGCCTCACCGAGGGTGCTGAAGGAGCCGGTGTGCTGTGGCGTGAAGGAGACCACCTCGCAGCGCCCGTACGCGGGCACCCCGGTGCCCCACGCCGGCCGCTCAGGGAGCCGCCCGACGTCGGGCCCCAGGGAGGGGAAACGGTTTTCAAACACGACGACGTCGTAGTCCGTCGCCGGGATTTCCGAGGGATTGTCCGGGGTGCTGGGGCACAGCGGGCACTCGTCCGCGGGCGGAAGATGCGTCCGGAACTGCCGGTGCGCGGCAATGGCCACCCACTCGCCGGTGAGGGCATCGAAGCGCAGTTCGCCGGCGGGCGCCCGTTCGCCGAGCGCACGACGGTCCGCGAACGACCCCGGTCCAGCCCGCCGCGGTCCGGCGTCGCCGCCCTCGGCGCGCGCATCATCAAAGTAATAGAGCTCCCTGCCGTCGGCGAGGGTGCCTTGGGTGATGCTGTTGGCGCGCATCCCATCATTCGATCAGACTTCGGGAACTTCCGGCAAAGCCCCGCCGTGTACGGGCGGACCCGCGTTGGGTACCGTGGTGCCCATGGACTCCCCAGCTTCCCCCTCCGCCGCAAGCCAGTCCGCCGCAAGCCCGTCCGCCGCAGGCGGCCGGGACACCTCCGCCCGGCGCTTCGCGACCGGCCGGCAGTATGAGCTGCGCCGGGGCGATGCCCTGGCCGTCATCACGGAGCTCGCAGCGGGCCTGAGGCTATACAGCCGCGCGGGCGTCCAGCTGACGGAGAGCTACGGCGACGCCGAGATCCCCCCGGGCGCTACCGGAATCACCCTGGCGCCGTGGTCGAACCGGGTGGAGGACGGCGTCTGGTACCTGAACGGCAAGAAGCAGCAGCTGGACGTCACCGAGGTAGCACGCAAC
>NZ_JBFRFD010000343.1:0-4045 GCF_052114645.1 Arthrobacter sp. 2YAF22_2 | reverse complement strand
GCGATGACTGCGATGACTGCACGATCGCAGTCAAGGCAATTCCGGCGATTCCGGCAAAGAGCCCGCCGAGCGTGTAGGCCAGGATGCGGACCACACGGACGTTCACTCCGGATCCGTAGGCGGAGACGTCGCTCTCGCCGGTGGCCAAGAGATTGCTGACAAAAGCGGTGCGGTGCAGGCCGAACCAGATGAGGCCGGCGGCGCCGATCGTCAGCAGGGCGCCAGGGAGAATGCCGATGCCGCCGGCGAAGAGCTCGGTCCAGTTATCCGGGGCGGCCACTGGGTTCTGGGCGATGGTCAGCGACATTCCCACTAGTAAGAACAGCATGCCCGTAGTTGCGACCACCGGGTGCAGACGCAGGACGGCGACCAGGACTCCGTTCAACGCTCCGACCCCGGCGGCAACTGCCAGGATGATGGGAGCCGCCAGTTGCCAGTTGCCCAGCCCTGCGGGGATGAGGACAGCGACAAAGAAGCAGTTGATGAACGTGGCCAGGGGACCGACGGAGATGTCGATGCCGCCAGCCAAGATTGAGGGCGTGGAGGCGAATCCCACCAGCACGAACGGCGCCAGCGTCGCCAGGGTGCCGGGCAGGCGCGCGGGGGAAAGGAAGGAGGGCGAGATGAAAAGGTTCAGCACCAGCAGCACCAGCGCGAGCAGCAAAGCAAAGGCGAAGGGCCAGCGCTGGAACAGGGTCAGGACGCGGTTCATGTGAGGACCTCTGATTTCTGGCCGAAGTATGCGGCGACGATGGATTCGGTGGACAGCTGTGTGTGAGGGATCTGGGCAAATACCGCTTGGTCGCGGAAGACCAGGACGCGGTCAGCGAGGTCCACGAGCTCGTCGACCTCGCTGGAGAGGACCACGATGCTCATGCCTTCCGCGCTGAGCCGGTGCAAGATGGCGTAGATCTCCCGCTTCGTCCCGATGTCGACCCCTCGGGTGGGATCATTCAGCAGCAGGACCTTGGGGTCGGTGGCAAGCCAGCGGGCTAGCAGCACCTTCTGCTGATTGCCACCGGACAGGGTGGAGATGGCGTCCTGCGAGGAGCCAAAGCGGAGGGACAATAATTGCGCGAAGGCATCGAACCGGCGGACAGCGCTGCGGGTGCCCAACAAGCCGCCGCGGGTGTCCTTCGCCATCGTAGGGAGTGCAAAGTTTTCGCGGATCGACATGGACTCGAACAGCGACTCGCCACGACGTTCGCGCGGCAGGTAGGCCACTCCCAGGACATCCCCGTTGTGCTCGTTAAGCTCCACGGCGCCCTCGGCAAGGAGGCGCGCAACGCTGCCCGGCCCATCTGCCACACCGGCCAGGCGCTTTATGAAATGGTCCTGACCGTGGCCCTCAAGCCCGGCGAGGCCTACGATCTCGCCAGCGCGCAGCTCGAAGTCGATGGGTGCCGAGGCTGGTGCCAGACGGATGGCCGCTCCCTGAAGGACGGTGTCCCCGGGGGTATGCGGTTGCCGCCGGGTGTCGTCGTCGGGGCCTGAGTTTCCGGTCATGTCCGAGATCAAGCGGCTGATGGATAGGTCCGACCTCTCCACGGTGGAAACGCTCTGTCCGGACCGCAGGACGGTAACCCGGTCCGAGATCTCCGCGACCTCATCCATGCGGTGCGAGATGAACAAGATGGCCGTGCCCTTGGCCGCGAGCCGGCGCATCTCCGTGAAGAGCCGGTCGCGGGAGCTGACGTCCAGGGAGGCCGTCGACTCGTCGAGGATGAGCACCTTCGGGTTGCGCACGAGTGCGCGGGCAATGCAGAGGGACTGCCGCCCTGAGAGCGAGAGCTGCCCCGCGGGAAGATCCAGCGGAATCTCGCCGGCGATGCGTGTCAGGACGTCTTGGGCTATTGATCGTTGCTCGGCGCGGCCCAACCGGCGACGGAACATTCCGTGGGACCCCAGCCAGACGTTCTCGAGGACCGATTGGCTCCCTGCGGTGAGGACTTCTTGAAACACCGTCGCAATGTCCAGGTCCATGGCGGCTCGGGGCGATCGGCTGGTTACGGGGATGCCGTCCAATGTGACGGTGCCGGAATCGGGGCGGTGGACGCCTCCTATGATCTTCACGAGGGTGCTTTTCCCGGAGCCGTTTTCGCCCAGGAGGGTGTGGATTTCGCCGGGTCGGAGGTGGAGCTCGCCATGGACGAGGGCGCGGGTGGCACCGAAGCGTTTGCTCACGCCGGCGAGCACCAGGCCGGATGGTTGGTCGGTCACGGCGGATCTCCTTGGCAATAAATGTGGTGTGGGTCATATTCGAAACTAGACGAATCGTACAGCATGTAGCTAGTCTGATGCGATACGCAACGAAGCGTTCATTCGGTAAGGAAGAACACATGAAGAAGATGCCCTCTTTCCCCCGTTTCACAACGGTCGGCGCTGCGATCCTAGGGGTCAGCGCCCTTGCCCTCACGGGCTGTGCGGCGTCTGGGCCAGCGGCGCCGGGCTCCTCCGGAGGAAACGCGCCCGGGTCGGCGGAGTCGGCGGCCGCAGGTACTTGTGGGTCACTGCCGGCGGATACCGTGAATGATCCCAACGGCCTGCTAACTGGTTTCCCCAAGGAAATCGCCGCGGGGTACAACCTCTACCCGTACGAGATCCGGAAATCGGCATGGGCCGGCTACAAGTCGAAGAAGACTGACGGTTTCACTGCGGCGATCGTGGGCATGCCACCTGCCAGCCCATTCATTGCCTCSATGTCGGGGGCGATTCGCACGAGCCTGAAGGCCAGTGGTGTCAAGATCGTTGGCGAATTCGCGCCGGATGACCCGTCGAATGTGCCCCTTCAGCTCCAGCAGTTCAATGAGGCGCTCTCGCTGAAGCCGGACGTCATCATTTACACGCCAATCGCACCGGAGCCGTCCGTCGGCCTGGCCAAGGCCGCATTTGACGCCGGCGTCCCACTGGTTGCGGCCCAGGTGCCGATCGATTCCGAGTTTGCCGTGAGCGTGACGAGGAATACCCCGCTCGCGATCGCCCAGGTGACCGCAGGCACGCTGAGGTCAATTGGCGGAAAGGGTAACGTCTTGCGCGTCGATGGCATCCCGGGCATCCCGGTCTCGACCTTCGCAAGCCTGGGCATCGATGCCGTCCTGAAGAACTGCCCTGAGATCAAGGTCGCCGGGTCGGTCACCGGCTTCTTCCAGCCGGCAACGGCCCAGGCGGAAGTCCAGAAGTTCCTTGCCACCAACCCTGCCGGGGTGGCCGCCGTTCTACAAGCCGGAACGATGGGTGTAGGCATCCGCAACGCCTTTGAGGAATCGGGCATGGACGTCCCGCCGATCGCCGATGACGGATCGAGCCGCGGATTCTCGTCCTGGGCGCTGGCAAAGAAGGACTACCCGTTCTTTGGCACGACGACCCCGTCGGTGCGCACCGGTGAGGCAGTGGCCGATGTGGCCCTGCGCATCCTGAAGGGCCAAGGTCCGAAGATCAACCAGATCGTTGAACCCTCGGTGATCGTCTCCCGGGAGAACCTCGCCAAGCTCGCGGATTCCTCGTGGGACCACAATGACCTGACCGATCTGGCCGGTGCCCCCGAGGACTTCTTGCCCACCGACCGGCTCAACAAGTTCTTCTCGCAGCCCGGCGCATAAGGGTGGCGCGAGACTTGAACACGAGGGATGAATCCGCCACACCGTCTCTCGATCAATCGAGCTCCGAACGACTGACTCCCAGGCACTGGGTCTGGTTCACTCTGATCACGCTCGTCCTGTTGGCCGACGGCATGGACGTCACGATCGTCAGCCACGTCTTTCCCACGCTCATCAAGAGCTGGGGCGTCTCGGTCGGGGGCGGCATCGCCCTGGTGGTAGCCGTTAGCTTCCTGGCGATGGGCCTTGGTGCGGTCGTCGCTGGCGGCCTGTCCGATAGATGGGGGCGCAAGTTCGTCCTCGTCGTGAGCGTGGTCGTGTTCGGCGGGGCCACTGCCCTGGGCGGCAGCTCGGGCGACTTCACGGCATTCGCAGCCTGGCGGATCGTAGCCTGCCTCGGAATGGGCGCCGCGATGGCGTCCGGAAACACCCTGCTGGCGGACCTCATG
>NZ_JBFRFD010000342.1:0-4062 GCF_052114645.1 Arthrobacter sp. 2YAF22_2 | reverse complement strand
CCTGTGGGCCGCGCTGCACAACTGATATGTAGGCCTTCCTTGTCAAGCGGGCATGGGTGAGCGGTCCAAGGCTGGATGTCTTGGACCGCTCTTTTGTGTTCGCTCCCCGCCTGCTCCGGTTGGCCGGCGCGTCTTGATCGACGGCGCTGTCAGACTGATATGCGCGGGTTGGCTACCGCAGGACGAGGTGTTCGGCTGGAGGGGTGCCGCTGGTCTAGCAATGTCGGGCGTCACCGGTTGGTTGCCGGTTGCCCATAGGTGTATCGCGGGTCTCCTCCACGCTGCCGGGCCATTCAGGCCGGCCGGGAACGGCACACGTCTATTCATCCGTCCATGGCTGCTCCTGTTGGACCGCGGCGGCGAGAGACCAGCACCAGCCAGCCAGTTCCCGTGCGACAGCGACATTGGCGATGACCCGGCGTTTGTGACGGGCTTCGAACTGGTCCCACCTGTGGTGCAGCCGGTGGTTGCCCTGATGGCCGCGGACCCGGGATGCCTCGTCGGCGGCGTCCCAGCGGGCACGCATGTCCCGGCTGGCATTGGTATAGGGGCGGCKGTGATGCCAGGCGGCCTCGACCAGCAGGCGACGGGCATGGGTGTTGCCGGTCTTCGTGATGCCGCCCTGGGACCGTGAAGCGCCGGAGGAATGCTCCGAGGGGACCAAACCCAGATAGGCGCCGATCGTGGAGCCGGTGAAACGTGTCCAGTCACCAATCTCCACTGCCAAGCCGAAAGCGGTCAGCACCGAGATCCCGCGCAAACACATCAACGCATGGACCACGGGCGCATAGCGGTCGGTGGCCGCGAGGGCGGTGATCTTCGCATCCAAACGATCCCTGCGGTCCAACGTCAGGTCCGCAGCTTCCAAGCTGGCCTCGTAGGCGGCCTGCAGGGCCGGATCATCGAATCGTTGCCGGTGCAGCCAGGTGTGGTGGGCATCGGTCCAGGCATGGCCGCCGGAGTAGACCAGGCCGTGGCGCAACAGGAGCTTCGAGATCCGGTGCCTGGCCCTCATCAGATCCGCGCGGACGTCCTCACGGGCACGAACCAGATCCCGGGCCGCTTCATCCGCAAGGCCAGGAACCCGCACGGGCGTGATCTGTCCAAGAAGAGCCAAACGGGCCAGATGCTCGGCGTCCCGTGCATCTGTTTTCACCCGGTCACCGGAAGGCCTTTGCAGCTTGGACGGCGCAGCGACCAGGCACTCAATCCCCGCCTCGGCCAGTAACCGGGCCAACCCGAATCCGGTTGGACCTGCCTCATAAACAACGAGGGCAGGACCAGGCAACCCGGAAACCCACTCTGCGACCCCGGCATCGTTGGCGGCCAGGCTCTGCCTCAGSATCTCGCCCGTATCCCGGTCGATCGCACAGCCTTTAACGCTGCGTGCATGGACATCCAAACCGACGTAAGTACGCTTGTTCATGGCTGGAACCTCCAGACGTTCAAATGTGGCTCTGCCAGTCCACACCCCCGCGCCTACGTGCGGAAAGACCCGGACCGGCAACCCACGAATCGCTTTGAACCCGAGGTTCCAGTCCCACCGTCAGGACCGGGCGCCGCCACACTTCATATCGTCTAGTTCAGCACTCCACCACGTTCACGGCGAGGCCGCCCATCGCGGTTTCCTTGTATTTGGAGCTCATGTCCTTGCCGGTCTCGCGCATGGTCACGATCACTTCGTCGAGGGACACACGGTGCGA
This sequence comes from Arthrobacter sp. 2YAF22_2, assembly GCF_052114645.1. Lineage (NCBI taxonomy): Bacteria > Bacillati > Actinomycetota > Actinomycetes > Micrococcales > Micrococcaceae > Arthrobacter > Arthrobacter sp. 2YAF22_2. The sequence goes on along the minus strand of NZ_JBFRFD010000342.1, from coordinate 2,359 downwards.
ACCGTCACCCCAGAGGGCCATTTTGGCGGCGTTGATTGCCTTGGCCGCGGCAATGGCGTTGCGTTCGATGCACGGGATCTGCACGAGGCCGCCGATCGGGTCGCAGGTCAGACCCAGGTTGTGTTCCATCGCGATCTCGGCGGCGTTCTCCACCTGGGCCGGCGTGCCGCCCATGACCTCGGCCAGGCCGGCGGCCGCCATCGACGACGCCGAGCCGACCTCGCCCTGGCAGCCGACCTCGGCGCCAGAGATCGAGGCCTGCTCCTTGTAGAGCACCCCGATGGCGCCGGCCGTGAGCAGGAACTTGACCACCACGTCGTCGCGGTCGGCCTGGGTGGCCTTGTCCATCCCGGGCGCGAAGTGCAGCGCGTAGTAGAGGACGGCCGGGATGATTCCGGCGGCCCCGTTGGTGGGGGCTGTGACGACCCGGCCGCCGGAGGCATTCTCCTCGTTCACGGCCAGCGCGATCAGGTTGACCCATTCCTGCCAGTACTTCGGATCCCGGTAGTCGGGGTCCTGGCCGCGGGTTTCCTTGAGGAGCCGTTCGTGCCAGTCCGGCGCCCGACGGCGGACCTTCAGCCCGCCGGGCAGCAGTCCCTCACGCTTGAGGCTGACCTCGACGCAGCCTTCCATCACGGAGTAGATGTGCAGCAAGCCTTCGCGGATCTCCTCGTCCGTGCGGGCGGCGCGTTCGTTGACCAGCATGATCTCGCCGATGGACAGGCCCTTGGATTGGCACCGGCCCAGCAGTTCCGCGGCCGTGCGGAACGGCAGTGGCAGTTCCTTCTTGGACTCGTCGAGTTCCTTCAGCGCCGCGTCCTCCTCGCCGTCCCGGACGATGAAGCCGCCGCCGACGGAGAAGAACGTGGCCTGGTGCAGGACCGTACCGTCGGCGTCGGCGACCGTGAAGGTCATGCCGTTGGTGTGCCGCGGCAAGATGGTCAGCGGGCGCAGCACCATGTCCTTGACCCCGTAGGGCAGCGGCACCGAACCTGCCAGCTGGAGGGTGCCGGTCTCGGCGATCGCCGCGAGCCGCTGCTCCACCTCGACCGGCAGGATCTTTTCGGGGTGGAACCCCTCCAGACCCAGCAGGATCGCCGTCATCGTCCCGTGCCCGTGGCCCGTGGCCGCAAGGGACCCGTAAAGGTCCACCCGCAGCGACGCCACACGGCCCAGATCGCCGGACGCTTTGAGTTCCTCGGCGAACACCGCAGCAGCCCGCATCGGCCCCACCGTGTGCGAACTCGAGGGCCCGATCCCAATGGAAAAAAGATCAAAGACGCCAACAGCCATAGCCGGGTTCCTTACTGGATTGGTGTGCGGACGGAGCGGAGGGTGAGTTGCCCTCAAGGGGCCGGCGGAGCCGGGCTTTTCGAAAGCGTGTGTCAAAGCGAGGGACGAGCAGCACGCGTGAAAAGTCCGGTCCGCCGGGCCCGGAGCCAAACCCGAAAGAGATCGGCCCCGGGAAGCGGTCAGCCTAGGTTGGCAACCGACGGGTAGAGCGGGTGCGCGGCGGCGAGTGCCTCCACGCGGGAACGCAGGCCCGAAAGGTCCGCGCCGGCGTCGGCAATCAATGCCTCGGCGATGATGTCCGCGACCTCGGCGAACGCTGCCTCGCCGAAGCCGCGGGTGGCCAGCGCCGGGGTACCGATCCGCAGCCCGGAGGTGACCATCGGCGGGCGCGGGTCGAACGGGACGGCGTTGCGGTTGACGGTGATGTCGATTTCCGCGAGGCGGTCCTCTGCTTCCTGTCCGTTGAGCTCGCAGTTGCGCAGGTCAACCAGGACCAGGTGCACGTCGGTGCCGCCGGAGATCACGTTGATCCCCTTGGCGGTGACGTCCGGCTGGACCAGGCGCTCGGCGAGGATCCGGGCGCCCGCGAGCACGCGTTCCTGGCGTTCCTTGAACTCCGGGGACGCGGCGATCTTGAAAGCCACGGCCTTGCCGGCGATGACGTGCTCCAGCGGCCCGCCCTGCTGGCCCGGGAACACGGCCGAGTTGATCTTCTTGGCGATCGCGGGATCGTTGGAGAGGATGATCCCGCCGCGCGGACCGGCCAGGGTCTTGTGCGTGGTGGAGGTGGTCACGTGCGCGTGCGGCACCGGGGACGGGTGCAGCCCGGCAGCGACGAGCCCGGCGAAGTGGGCCATGTCCACCATCAGGTAGGCCCCCACCGAGTCGGCGATCCGGCGGAATTCCGCGAAGTCGAGCTGACGGGCGTACGCGGACCAGCCGGCAACGATCAGGGCCGGCTTGTGCTCCTGGGCCAGGCGCTCCACCTCGGCCATGTCGATCCGGTGGGTGTCTTCGCGGACCTGGTACGGGATCACGTTGTACAGCAACGTGATCCCGTACCAGG
>NZ_JBFRFD010000341.1:0-4075 GCF_052114645.1 Arthrobacter sp. 2YAF22_2 | reverse complement strand
GTCTTGAGTCGTTGGGTTCGAGCGCCATAAGGTGACTGCAAACGACAAGCACTTCAGGAGAAGACATGTCCCTAGTCCGCGTGCATAACTTCTCGATCTCCCTCGACGGCTTCGGCGCCGGCGAGGGCCAGCAACTCGACGCTCCATTCGGTCACGCTGGCTCACGACTAATGGAGTGGGCTTTCGAGACACGGACCTTCCGCCAGATGGGCATCCACGGGGAGTCGGAGGGATCCCTCGGCGTCGACGAGGCGTTCGCCAGCCAGTGGGGGCCCGGGATCGGCGCGGAGATCATGGGGCGTAACAAGTTCGGCCCCCAACGCGGTCCCTGGGAGGACGAGGCATGGAAGGGATGGTGGGGCGATAACCCTGTCTTCCACACTCCTGTCGTTGTTCTGACACACCATCCTCGGCCGGTACTCGAGATGGAAGGCGGAACAACCTTCCATTTCGTCGATGCCGACCCCCTCTCCGCGCTCAAGCAGGCCCGCGCCCTGGCCGGCGACCTCGACGTCCGAATTGGTGGCGGCGTCAGCACGGTTCGACAGTTCCTCGAAGCCGATCTGATCGACCACATGCACATCGTCCTCGTGCCGATCGTCCTGGGCCGGGGCGAGCGGCTTTGGGATGGACTCGAGGGGCTCGAAGAACGCTTTGAAATCGAAGCGACCCCTTCTCCATTCGGAGTTCTCCATCTGATCTTCACGCGTCGCCCGGCCCGGTAGGCAGGCATGCGGCCGGACGAAAGACCAGCACCACCTCCCTGGTCGCCCAGTACAAGCTGGACGACGAGCGATTGCCTGTTGTCGGCGACCGCGGTGTGGTCGTGGATTCGGCTGATCGGCTTGTCTGCATCACAGAAGTAACCGGCCATGGCATCCACCAGGACTGGGCGCCATCCGTCGTGCCCCGCGGTGCTCTTTCGGGTCTGATCATCCGATGGGTGGTTCTGGCGGGTGTATCCGCGGAGGGCTCCCACGGAAAGTATTCCGTGGGAGCCCTCCGGTTCGGATGGGGCGGCTGCTAGCGCTGGGGGAGCGCTTTGGTTCCCTCGATCTGTACGGCCTGGAGTTTGTTCGGGTCCAGGCCGAGAGTCTTGAGGATGGTCGGGGCGATCTGAGTGGTTTCGACGGTGGTGTCCACGGTGCGGGCATGTTGGTCATTGCCGCCGGAGACGACGAGGGGGACGTCCCGGTCGTCGGCGGAGGCCCCGCCGTGTTCGGCGATTTTGGATTTACCGCCGGTATATACGACTCCGGTCTGCGCTATGCCCAGGATGTCAGGGTAGCGTGCGTCGCTGGTCTTCGTGCCGAAGTATCCGGCGACCTCGCTCCCTGCGTAGATTTTGCTGAGCCCGGAGGTCGGCACGTTCCCGGTGGCGCCGTTGATGTCGTTGCCGGCGGCCGGGTGGGATGCGAGGTAGTCCTTGGCGAACTGCGCTGCGCCTTGGGAGTGGTCGGAGAGCCAGAGCTGCATGATGTCGTCATCGGTGGAGAATGCCACCAGATCAGCGGCCGCGGGATGGGCCGCCTTCCAGGCCGCATTGAGTCCGTCGATAACCGCGCCGTCCGGTACCCGGGTCAGTGCAGCGGGATCCATGGGCGACTGGCCATGCTTCGCGGAGAGAATGATGGTCGTGTCCTCGGCGTGCCCGGAGGCAGCCAAGGCCGACTCCAGCTTTCCGACCGACGTGTCTACGTAGTCGAGGGCCTTGCTCAGCAGGGGGCCGGGAACGGTACCGCCGGCGAGGTAGCCGCCGGTGAGGCCGTCCGACGACGGCAGCTTCTGGGCGGTGGAGACGGATTGGAAGTTCAAGCCGAAGATGGCCGGCACGGCCGCGGATTTGCTCCCGGAGTGGTCTTTGCCGTCGATTTCGTTGAGCACGGCCTGGACCTTGTAACCGTCGTATTGCTGGGTTGCGGCGTTGTCCTGGGTCCAGTCACCGGTGAACGGTGCGGGCGCCTTGCTGTTGATCTCGGGGGTGAAGAGGTCATCCACTCCCTTGCCGGAGGGGCCGTTGAGGATTTCGTACGCCGGGTGTTTGTCTGACCAAGCGGTAGTCAGGCCCGCGTTCTTGGCAACTTCGAAGACGGTGTTGACCTTCAGATATTGATGCGGGTAGACGGGCTTGCAGGTGGCGGGATCCACCGGGAGGGCCGCGGGATTGAGCAGCGATCCCGGCTCGCCGGTCATGTTCAGGATGCTGGCGGGCAGGCCACTGAGGCCTTGTCCGGCGTCGAGCGCATTCGGGTCCTTGTCCGCCGCCTCAGTCAGTGCCACCTCGGTTCCGGGGGAAGTGTTCTTGCAGTCGGTGGTGCCGGCGGGCAGCAGCGCCCGGTTGAACGTGTCGTCGTAGTAGATCCCGGTCGTTCCGGGGTTGCCGCCGGTGAATTGCCCGACCATGCCGGGGAAGGAATCGGAAGGCACGGGAGTTTGTGCGTGCGTGTAGCTTGTGCCATGGTTCACCAGCGCGGCCAGCGCCGATTGCGGATGCGACGCTACGTACCCGTCGAGGTCCTTTTGATGCAGGCCGTCCACCGACAGCAGCAGGACATGCTTGGACGTCTCGCCCCTGCCGCCGCGGCCGTCGTTGCCATGCTGCCCGCCGTCGGCCAGCGCCGGCACCACCGCCGAACCCGCAATCATGACTGCGCCGACAGCCGCTGCTGCGGCTATCCCGTTTCTCTTCGCTGACTTCATCAAAATAAGTCCTTTCGCCAAAGTGAATCCCACATATGATTTTTCTTCCCCTCGTGGATTCTTGCCTGCGGCAGGTCCTGGCCTTCTAGGTTTTCGAGCGATCCGGTGAAGGTTCACCGTAGGTTCAACCCTGCGTCACGAAGCTTTCTGCAAATTCACAGGCTCCGGCCTTGACTCTCACCTCCGGTAGCTGCCTGCCAGGGGCCGGCCATACCGGTCCGCTGGCGGGGGAGTCTTGCGCGGAACGGCCATGCTGCGCCCGAAATGCTAAGTTCACTTTCTGTCTTGGCTCCCTTGGCCTCACGTTAAGTCCGCATGTTGAACATGGCCGGGTGACTTCACCATGCAAAGCCCACGAGGCGAACAATTCCCCCCTGTCCCCATCCCGGCGGGGCTTCCTTGCTGCCGCACTTACCGGCGCGGCCATCACCCTGGCACCCATGAGCTTCGCCGCCGCAGATAACGGCAGCACCAAGACGAAGACCATCACCGGCCACTTCGACCCGGGTGCCGCCGACTTCGTTTACCTGCCCGTTGAGGTTCCGGCCGGTGTCAGCAAGATCAGCGTCTCCTACACGTACAGCAAACCGACGGTTGCCCCGGGACTCCTGAACAACGCCTGCGACATCGGGGTCTTCGATGAAAAGGGAACCGACTTGGCCGGGAAGGGATTCCGTGGCTGGTCGGGCGGATTCCGGACCGAATTCTTCATCTCCGCCGCAGAAGCCACCCCCGGCTACCTGCCCGGCCCGGTCGGAAAGGGCACCTGGAACATCGCCCTGGGCCCGTACCAGGTCGCTGAACAGGGGATGGACTACACCGTCAACGTCACGCTGGAGTACGGTGCAGACGGCGCGCCTTTCCGCCCGCAGTACCCGGTGCAGCAGATCGCGGGCCGGGGCGCCGGCYGGTATCGCGGCGACGCCCACCTCCACACCGTCTACTCGGACGGCAAGCGCACGCCCGCCGAAGTTGCCGCCGGGGCCCGGGCTGCCCGCCTGGACTTCATGATCAGCACCGACCACAACACGCCAGCGTCCCACGGCATCTGGGGGCCGCTGGCCGGGAACGACCTGCTCATCCTGACCGGTGAGGAAGTGACGACACGCAACGGACACTATCTAGCGCTTGGCCTCGAGGGAGGGGAATGGATTGACTGGCGCTACCGGGCCCGGGACAAAGGCTTCGAACAGGAAGCCCAGCGGATCCACGCCTCCGGAGGTCTCGTGGTCCCCGCACACCCGTACTGCCCGTACGTCGCCTGCCGCTGGAAGTTCGGGTACGACGACGCCGACGCCGTCGAGGTATGGACCGGCCCCTGGACCGCCGACGACGAGTATGCCATCAACTCATGGGACTCGATGCTGGCACACTC
>NZ_JBFRFD010000340.1:0-4085 GCF_052114645.1 Arthrobacter sp. 2YAF22_2 | reverse complement strand
GAACTGGGGCAGGATCAAGACGTGAGCCTGTACCGTGCGAAGCCGTCAGTCTGCAAAGCCAAACCGTATGCGGTGGCCGCGTTGCTGTTGCTTGCGTGTGCGGCGTTGACGTGGTGGATGGTTGAGCGGGGGAACTCCTTCGCGCCCGCGCCGCTCGTGGGTTCCTGCATCTACTGGCTTGTTCTGGTCGCGGCCGTTAGGTCCCTGCGGCACGTGCCGAGCCGGCGGATCGTCGTCGTCATCCTGGCCGGCTCTGTGCTGCTGGGTGTGGCCGCGGTGAGCGGACCGCCGCGGACTAGCAACGACTCGGCGCGGTATGCCTGGGACGGCATCGTGCAGAAGGCTGCGATTTCCCCGTACGCCTATGTGCCCGCCGATGAAAGCCTCGCCGGTCTGCGGCCCGCGTGGCTCTTTCGGCCCGGAACGGCCGGCGACGACGGGAAGACAGTCTGCCCGGCGGACCTCTTCGGCACGGGATCCGTGGCGTCTGCCGGTTACCCATCTGGAGAACCACTCTGTACGGCGATCAACCGGCCGCAGGTGCCGACCATCTACCCTCCCGCGGCCGAGATCTACTTCCTGGCGGTGCGGGCCGCCGTCCCGGACACAGCCGGTTACCTGCCGTTCCAGCTTGGAGGCTGGCTGATCAGCACGGCCGTCACCCTGATGCTGCTCACGATCCTGGCCAAGAGCAGGGGACCCCTGCATCTGGCCGCGGCCTGGTCTTGGAGTCCCCTGGTGCAGCTGGAAGCGGTGAACAATGCGCACGTAGACGTGCTGGCCTRCGCGCTGATGCTGGCGGCGGCCATGCTGCTGGTCAGGGGCAAGCCTTTACGTTCCGGTGCGGCGTTCGGAGCGGCCGTAGCCACGAAGCTCATTCCCCTGATTGCAGCCCCCGCGCTGCTGTTCCGGCGCCCGGTGGCCTTCGTCGTGTCTGCAGCCGGAAGCTTTGCCCTTGTGTACGTGCCGTATGTGCTGGCCGCCGGAGCAGGGGTCTTCGGGTTCCTGCCCGGGTATTTGAAGGAGGAAGGCTACAGCCAGGGCGGTGGCGCCAGGTTCGGGCTCGCCCAGTTCGTCTCGGCAGGTCCGTGGCCGGTGCTGCTCAGTGGCGCCGCCCTTGCCGCCGTCGGGGTGTGGACCTGGCGCTCGACGAGCTTGGGAAACCTCTGGCAGCGCCAGGCCACCCTGATCGGGCTGACGCTGCTGATCGTCAGCCCGGGCTACCCCTGGTACGCGCTGATGCTGCTCCCTTTCGTCGTCCTGGGCCGCCGCTGGGAGTACATCACGGTGGTCGTTGCCCTCGACGTCCTTTACATGGTGCCCACGGTCCCGCCGTTCGGGGCGAACCTGGAACGAGGTGTCCTGGTTGCCGCCGCGCTTGCCGTGGCCGCGGGCGCCTGGCAGCGGCGCCGGAGCCGGTACGCCGTTGCCGGTACGCCGCAGCCGGACTCCGCCGCCACCGGGCTCCTGACATGACGGGCCGGGCGGGTGGCATCATGGGCGCTATGGAAGCAACAGGCCTTGCAGGATCCCGGGCCCGCATCGGAATCATCGGCGGTTCGGGAACCTACCGGCTCCCGCGAGCCGCCGTCCGGGCGCATGTCGTTATACGGACCCCCTACGGGGCCACCTCAGGGCCCGTCACGCTGGCCGAGGTAGCCGGGCGCGCCGTCGCGTTCCTGCCCCGGCACGGCGCCGGTCATTCGCTCCCGCCACAGACGATCRACTACCGCGCCAACCTGTGGGCGCTCAAAAGCCTCGGCGTGGAGGCGGTTATTTCCTCATCGGCGGTGGGCGGGCTGCGGGCCGGGTACCGGCCGGAGACGTTCGTGGTGCCCGACCAGCTGATCGACCGGACGTGGGGACGGGCTGACACGTTCTTCGACGGCACGGCGCCCGCAGGCGCTGAACCGGCAGGAGTGCAGCACTTGCCGGCGTCGGAGCCCTTCTGCTCCGGACTGCGCAGACGCTTGTCCGCGGCGCTCGCGGACCTGCAGCTGGCGCACGCACCGGCAGGGACGGTGGTGGTCATCAACGGGCCGCGTTTCTCGACCCGGGCGGAATCCGCCAGCTATGCGGCCGCCGGCGCCGACATCATCAACATGACCCAATACCCGGAGCCAGTCCTGGCCGCCGAACTGAACATGGGTTACGCCACCCTGGCCTACATCACCGATTCGGACACCGGCCACGACGGCTCGGACCCGGTCACCGCCGACGCCGTATTTGACCGGCTCAAAAACGCCCAACCAGCCATTCTGGCAGTGCTGGCAGCAGCAGTCGGGACAATTGGGGACGACTACACTCCGGCCCGGCTGATGGACCCTGCCGCGGTGAACCGGATCATGGCTTATCCTGCTGCAGGTGCGCGGGAGCAACGGTGAGGCTCCTCGTCACCGGCGGGGCAGGCTTCATCGGCTCGCACATCGTTGATGCCGCCCTGGCGAAGGGCTGGCGGGTGCGGGTCCTGGACTCCCTGGATCCCAGCACGCACCCGGTTCCGCCCAGATTTGACCCACGGGTGGAGCTTCTCACCGGCGACGTCGCGGATCCTGTGATCATGCGCGCCGCCTTGGATAGAATCGACGTCGTCAGCCACCAGAGCGCGAAGGTGGGGCTGGGGGTCAGTTTTGCCGACGCGCCGGACTACGTCCGCAACAACGACTACGCGACGGCGGTTCTGCTTGCGGCCATGGAAGAGCATCGGATCCTCCGCTTCGTGCTGGCCTCCTCGATGGTGGTCTACGGCGAGGGCGCCTACACGGACCCGGATTCCGGACTGCCGGTCCGGCCCGGCCCGCGGACCGAGAAGGACCTGCGCGGGGGCGTCTTTGACCCGCGCAGCCCGGACACCGGATCGATCCTGACCCCGGCGCTCCTCACCGAGGAGGCCCGGCTGGATCCGCGCAGCGTCTATGCCGCCTCCAAGTTGAGCCAGGAGCACCTTGCGTCTGCCTGGGCGCGGGAGGTTGGAGGCGTGGCGATCGCACTGCGGTACCACAACGTCTATGGGCCCCGGATGCCGCGTGACACCCCGTATGCCGGGGTGGCATCACTGTTCCGCTCTGCCCTGGCCCGGGGCGAGGCGCCGCAGGTCTTCGAGGACGGCGCCCAGCGCCGCAGCTTCGTCCACGTCAGGGACGTGGCTGCCGCCAACATCCTCGCCGCCGAAGCCCTCGGCCCTCAATCCGGCACCCAATCCCGCTCGGACCGCTGGCACTTCCGGGCCTATAACGTCGGCGCTGATGCCGTTCACACCATCGGCCAGGTAGCCGCTGCCCTCAGCGCGTTCAGCGGCGGTCCGGCTCCGGTGGTCACCGGCCGCTACCGTGCCGGCGACATCCGGCACATCACCGCGTCATCGGAGCGGATCAGGGGCGAGCTGGGCTGGTCAGCCATGATCGGGTTCGACGACGGCATGCGGGAATTCGCCACTGCGCCGCTGCGCGGCTCGGAGCGCGGCTGACACCCCGGCGGCGGCTCGGACCGGGGAGCACCTCACCGATATGGGAACCCCCTGGGAATCGGGCGCGACATCACGCCGTCGGGGACATCCGCGGCGGGCTCGGGGATGGGCGGGTACTCCATCCTCGATGCCGAGACTATCGACCAGGCCGTCGGGCTCATGGTGGGCCACCCTCACCTGATGATGCCGGGCACATCGATCCAGGTCACGAGGCCCTTGACGTCCCCGGAATGAAGCGATGCACACGCACCGCGGGCCGGAGTCGGTCCGCGGTGCGCTTCGTCGTCGCCGGGCAAGAGGAATCAAAGAAAAGAGCTTGAACCTTCAAGTAAAATCCGTTACGCTGATGTCATGACACAGACACTCGATCGGCCGCCGGTACTCTTCCTCAGCCATGGTGCGCCCCCGCTGGCGGACGACGCCACCTGGACCCGCCAACTCAACGACTGGTCCGGGACCTTCGACAAGCCCAAAGACATCCTGATGGTGTCCGCCCACTGGGAAAACGCGCCCGTCACGCTCAGCGCCACCGGGCGGAACCCGGGGCTGGTCTACGACTTCGGCGGCTTCCCGCAGAAGTACTACGACGTCACCTACGACGCTCCGCAGGCTCCCGTCA
>NZ_JBFRFD010000339.1:0-4090 GCF_052114645.1 Arthrobacter sp. 2YAF22_2 | reverse complement strand
CGTGTCATCCGCACGGTGGACCACGACATTGCCAGCGGCGTCTACCCCGACATGCGGGAACACGGCTGGGCCACTGACGAGTGGCCGGAGCTGTACCCGGCAGTTCAGGCCGCGGACATCGTGGTGGTCGCCGGTCCCATCTGGCTCGGCGACAATTCCTCCCAGACCAAGAAACTGATCGAGCGGCTGTACGCGCACTCCGGCCAGCTGAACTCCAAGGGCCAGTGGGCGTTCTACCCGAAAGTGGGCGGCTGCCTCATCACCGGCAACGAGGACGGCATTAAGCACTGCGCCATGGACGTCCTCTACAGCCTCCAGCACATCGGGTTCACCATCCCGCCGCAGGCCGACGCCGGTTGGATCGGCGCCGTCGGGCCCGGACCGAGCTACCTGGACGAAGGCTCCGGCGGCCCGGAAAGCGACTTCACCAACCGCAACACCACCTTCATGACGTGGAACCTGCTGCACCTGGCCCGGATGCTCAAGGACGCCGGCGGCATTCCTGCCTACGGCAACCTGCCCGAAGAGTGGAAAGCCGGCACCCGATTCGACTTCGAAAATCCGGAATACCGCTGAGCGCTGAGGACTTCTACTTCATATGACTACCAAGAGCCCCCTGCTGTCGCGCCCGGGCGCCGTCGAAGCGGCCGGAGCGGACGCCGGCGTCGCCGCCCACTACGGCGAGCCGCTGCCGGAACAGCGTGCGCTGGCCGCCGGGACCGCCGTCGTCGATCTGTCCCAACGCGGCGTGGTCACCGTGACCGGGCCGGACCGCCTGAGCTGGCTCAACACGCTCTCCTCCCAGCAACTCACCGCCCTGGCCCCGGGCCAGTCCACCGAGCTGCTGCTGCTCAGCGTGCAGGGCCGGATCGAGTTCGACGCCCGGGTGGTGGACGACGCCGCCACCACCTGGCTGATCGTCGAGGCGGCCGAGGCCGCGCCGCTGGCCGACTGGCTCACCCGGATGAAGTTCATGCTCCGGGTCGAGGTCGCCGACGTATCGGCGGACTGGGCGGTGCTGGGCACCACCCGTCCTGTCCCGGAGTGGTCCGGGCTCCAGGTCTGGGAAGACCCGTGGCCGCACGTCGGGGCCGGCGGCTACTCCTACGCGGTGGTCGGCGAGGACGCCCACCCCGGTCTGGAACGGCCGTGGTTCGAGTACCTCGTGCCGACCGCCGCGCTTGAAGAGACCGTGGGCGCGCGCCCGCTGGCCGGCGTCCTGGCGGCGGAGGCGTTGCGCATCGCCGCCTGGCGGCCCCGGTGGGGAGCGGAGACCGACGACAAAACCATCCCGCACGAGCTGGACCTGCTTCGCACCGCCGTGCACCTCGCGAAGGGCTGCTACAAGGGCCAGGAAACCATCGCCCGGGTCCATAACCTGGGCCACCCGCCGCGGCGGCTGGTCTTCCTCCAGCTGGACGGGTCGCAGCACACCCTGCCCGCGGTCGGCAGTGAAGTCCGGGCCGGTGAGCGGAGAGTCGGCGCGGTGACCTCCGTGGCCCAGCACTACGAAATGGGCCCGGTGGCCCTGGCGGTCATCAAGCGATCCGTCGCCCCGGACGAGGCGCTGACCGTGATGGACGGTGAGGAGCCGTACACCGCGGCGCAGGAACTCATCGTGGCGCCCGACGCAGGGCAAGTCGTGGGCCGACAAACCGGGTTCCTGCGGGGAACCCGATGAACGGCGGAGCGCCCGACGACGAGGCCCTCGCCCTGGCCCACACCCTGTTCGACGCCGCCCGCGACGGAAGCTCCGCGCTGCTCGGCGGCTACCTCGCTGCCGGCGCACCGGCCACGCTCACCACCGCGGCGGGCGACTCGCTGCTCATGCTGGCGGCCTACCACGGCCACGCGGACACCGTCGGGCTGATTCTGGCCCACGGCGGCGACGCCAACACGGCCAACGACCGCGGCCAGACGCCGCTGGCCGGGGCCGTGTTCAAGGGCTACCCGGACGTTGTGAAGGTGCTCATGGACGCCGGCGCGGACCCCGACGCGGGCACCCCCTCCGCCCGGGCGGCCGCCCAAATGTTTGCCCGGCACGACATACTTGCACTCCTCGGATGACTGCTTCACCCCCAACTCCAGCCCTGGCAACACGCACCGTAAGGAACCCCCGATGGAAAACGTAGCGAGGCCGTGGGCCGCCCTCTGGTCCCTGGTGATCGGATTCTTCATGATCCTGATCGACACCACCATCGTCTCGGTGGCCAACCCCCGGATCATGGAAGGCCTGAACGCCGACATTAACTCGGTGATCTGGGTGACCAGCGCGTACCTGCTGGCCTACGCCGTTCCCCTGCTCATCACGGGCCGGCTGGGCGACCGCTTCGGGCCGAAGAAGCTCTACCTGGCCGGCCTTGTCGTGTTCACCCTGGCATCCCTCTGGTGTGGACTCTCCGGCGATGTCCAAACCCTGATCGAAGCCCGGGTGCTGCAGGGACTCGGAGCCGCCATGATGACGCCGCAGACCATGGCCGTCATCACGCGGATCTTCCCGCCGGACCGCCGCGGCGCGGCCATGGGCATCTGGGGTGCCACGGCCGGTGTGGCCACCCTCGTCGGACCGATCCTGGGCGGCGTCCTGGTGGACGGGCTGGGCTGGGAATGGATCTTCTTCATCAACATCCCGGTCGGCGTCATCGGCTTCATCCTCGCCCTGCGCTTCGTGCCCTCCCTGAGCACGCATCCGCACAAGTTCGATATTCCCGGCGTGCTGCTCAGTGCCGTCGGCCTGTTCTTGCTGGTATTCGGGATCCAGGAGGGCGAAACCTATAACTGGGGCACCATTACCGGGCCCATTACGGTGTGGGGCCTGATCATCGGCGGCATCGTGGTGCTGGCCGGGTTCGTGGCGTGGCAGCGGGTCAACAAGGGCGAGCCGCTGCTGCCGCTGGGGCTGTTCAAGGACCGCAACTTCTCGCTGGCCAACGTGGGCATCACCACGGTGGGCTTCTCCGTGACGGCCTTCACCCTCCCGCTGATCTTCTACTACCAGATTGTCCGGGGCCTTACCCCGACGCAATCCGCGCTCATGATGGTTCCGATGGCGGTGATCTCGGGCGGCCTGGCGCCGGTTGTGGGCCGCATCATCGACCGGGTCAACCCGAAGTTCATCACGGCCGGCGGCCTGACGCTGATGTCCGTGGCGCTGTTCTGGAATGCTTCGCTGATGCATCCGGACACGCCGCTCTGGCTCTTCCTGCTTCCCAGCGCAGTGCTGGGCGTCGCGAATGCCGGCATCTGGGCGCCATTGAGCTCGACGGCCACCCGCAACCTGCCGCCGCGCCAGGCCGGCGCCGGTTCCGGCGTCTACAACACCACCCGCCAGATCGGCGCGGTTCTGGGCAGCGCCGCCATTGCCGTGCTGATCCAGGCCCGGCTCGCGGCGGAACTGCCCGCTGCTCCGGGCGCAGCCGGGGGAGCGAGCCCGATGGTCTTCGGCGGCCACCTGCCCGAGGCGCTGCACGACGGATTCTCGACGGCGATGGGCCAGTCCATCATGCTGCCCGCGGCGGTGGTTCTGCTCGGCACGGCCGCGGCATTGTTCTTCGCCAAGCCCCAGCCGCACTCGGGCTGGGGAGCCCCGGCCGCGGAGAGCCGCCGCGGGGTCGCGGACAGCGCCGAGGCCCAGCGGGGCTAGTACAGCTAGGCGCCCAGCAGCACGCTGGTCTGGATGCCTCCTGCGGTGAAGCCCAGGCTCCGGGCCAGGGCCAGCGAACCCTTGTTGCTGACGTCGGAGCGCCACTGCAGTGTCAGCCCGGACGCCAGGGCGTCGTGGGCCGCTATCGAAGCGGCCAGTGTGCCGACGCCCTGGCGCCGCCACTGCGGTGCCACCAGCACCCCCAGCTGCGCCAGGATGCCCTCCCACTCGGTGTAGGCGCCGCACGCCACCGGCGTCCGGCGGCCCGCTTCCACCTGCATGATGGTGAAGCGGTGTTCCAGCTCCGCGAGGCCCACTTCGTTGACGTCATCCGGCGGGCAGAGCGCTTCGAGTTCGATCGCTTCGGGATTCCCGTGCGAGACAGTCAGCTCCTCTGCGGGTTGCTGCAGTGGCAGCTCGTCGGCGAAGAACAACGCGGCGGCGCCC
>NZ_JBFRFD010000338.1:0-4094 GCF_052114645.1 Arthrobacter sp. 2YAF22_2 | reverse complement strand
GCCTGGGTCACGGCAAGCACCGTCACCGCCTGAGAAGCGAAACGCCAACCACAAACCAAAGGAGAACACGATGGGCCTGATCAGCTCACTGAAGAAAGCATTCGGCAAGCCCTACAAGACCGTCACAGTCGCGGAAGCAAAGGAACTGCTGGCCGCAGGGGCCGCCTTGATCGACGTGCGGTCCACCCAGGAATGGCGCTCCGGCCACGCACCGCAAGCCAAGCACTTCCCGCTCGACAAACTTCAGGCCGGCGCACCCGGGATCTACAAAACCCGGCCCGTGATCGCGATGTGCCAATCAGGGGTTCGCTCTGCCTCGGCCGCCAGAATCCTCGCCGCACAAGGGTATGAGAGCTATTCCCTGCGGGGCGGCATGGGCGCCTGGCGCCAGGCCGGCGAGCCCGTCCGCTAATAACAACCAAACCCGCTCGAAGGAGAAACCATGGCTGAAATCACCGTCAACGAAGCTGATCAGCGCCGTTCCACTGCCCTGATCCTGGACGTCCGGGAGGACTTTGAAATTGCCGAAGCGATGATCCCCGGAGCGCTGCACATCCCGATGGGCCAACTGCAGGCCCGACTTTCAGAGCTGGACCCCGCCGCACCGGTAATTGCAGTTTGCCGCAGCGGGAACCGCTCCGCCCGCGTCGCCGATGCCCTCAACCGCGCCGGCTTCACCGCCGATACCATGACCGGCGGCATGACCGCCTGGACCCACGCGGGACTCCCCACCACCTGACCGGACGGCTGGCTCCGGCCTCGCAAAGTCCGGGGGTAACCCAGCATTGCTGCATACCCCCATGGGTATTAGAATTAATGCAAGAACAACACCGCACATCCCTCGTGAAGGAGAGCACCAGATGCTTATCGAACGCATTTACGACGAAGACCTCGCCCAGGCCAGCTACCTGATCGGCTGCCAGGCCAAGGGTGAGGCAGTAGTGGTTGACGGCCGCCGCGACATCGCGGTGTACCAGGAACTGGCCCAAAAGAACGGCATGAAGATCGTCGCCGTCACCGAGACCCACATTCACGCCGATTATCTGTCCGGTACCCGCGAACTGGCCGCCGCGACCGGCGCCAAGATCTACGTTTCCGGCGAGGGCGGCCCGGACTGGCAGTACGGGTTCGACGGCGAACGGCTCTACGACGGCGACACCATCACCTTGGGCAACGTCAGCATCCAGGCGGTTCATACCCCGGGCCATACCCCAGAACACCTGTCCTTCCTGGTCACCGACGGCGCCTTCAGCGACCAGCCCGGTTATCTGCTGTCGGGTGACTTCGTCTTCTCCGGCGACCTGGGCCGGCCGGATCTCCTGGACGAGGCAGCAGGGGGCATCGACACCCGGTTCGTCGGAGCGAAGCAACTGTTCGTTAGCCTGCGTGAAAAGTTCCTGACCCTCCCGGACTATGTCCAGGTTCACCCCGCCCACGGCGCCGGCAGCGCCTGCGGCAAGGCCCTTGGCGCCATCCCGTCTTCCACGGTCGGCTACGAACGCCTCTACGCCTGGTGGGGGCCATACCTGGCCGCCAACGACGAGCAGGGCTTCATCGACGAACTCCTGGACGGCCAGCCCGACGCCCACGCCTACTTCGGCCGGATGAAGCGCGAAAACCGTGAAGGCCCCGTCATCATGGGCGAGCGCAGCCCGCTGCCCGAACTGGACCAGGCCGGCGTTGCGAAGGACCTCGCCGAGGACAACGTCACCTTCATCGACACCCGCCCCAACGGCGAAGTCCACCAAGGCACCGTTCCCCGCTCCCTGAACGTCCCGGCTGGCAAATCCGTCGCCAGCTACGGCGCCTGGGTGGTCAACCCGGAAACCGACAAGAACCCGCTGGTGCTCCTGGCCGCCGACCAGCATCAAGCCCAGGACATGTGGGACCACCTGGTCCGGGTCGGCATCGACAATGTCGCCGGCTACGTCACCAGCATCGAAGGGCTGCCCGTCTCCACCCCGAGGCTCGTCCAGCCGGCTGACCTCGCCGGTTTCGATGCGGCCATGGTTCTGGACGTCCGCAACCGGACCGAGCACACCGCCGGGCACGTCCCCGGGTCCCACCAGCTCAGTGGCGGCCGCGTCATGTGGCACCTGGACGAACTGCCCGCGCACGGCACCATCGTGACTTATTGCCAGAGCGGTGTCCGGAACTCCGTGGCCGCCAGTGCGCTGCGTCGGGCCGGGTACGACGTCGTCGAACTGGACGGCAGCTACGCCGCCTGGAGCGCATGGCAGCAGGCCCAGGAATCCGTATCAAGTAACTAAACCAAAGCAGCACGTCCCCTGACGGACAGTGGCGGCGGCACGGTAGACCCGGCCGCCGCCAATGCCCTGCCGCGTCCCGTGCTGACAGCTGGAGTGTATCCGTGAGATCAGACCCCACCGCTTCACCACGGCGCCCCGGTCCAACGGATGCCATCAGGCTTGGCCTGCGCCAGAACCTGGCGCAATTCATCCTCCTAGTTGCCGTCAACGCCCTCGTCGGGGGAACGCTCGGCCAGGAGCGCATGGTGCTGCCGCTGCTGGCCGAAAAAGTCTTCCACCTGGACCGGTACTCCTCGGCCCTGACCTACATTGTGGCGTTCGGACTGGCCAAGGCTGCCACCAACTACTTCGCCGGATCCCTCTCGGACCGCTACGGCCGCAAGCCGGTACTCGTCGCCGGCTGGCTTATCGCCATTCCAGTTCCCGTGCTCTTGATCTTCGGTCCTTCCTGGGGTTGGATCGTCGCAGCCAACGTGGTGCTCGGCATCAGCCAGGGCCTGACCTGGTCCACCACTGTGATGATGAAAATGGACCTCGTCGGCCCCGAACGCCGGGGCCTGGCCATGGGGCTGAATGAAGCAGCCGGTTACCTCGGCGTGGCGGGCACCGCGCTGGCCACCGGCTACATCGCGTCCACCTACGGGCTGCGTCCGGGTCCGTTCCTGCTGGGTGCGGCCTTCATCGCCGTCGGACTCGGCCTGTCCGTGCTGTCCGTCCGCGAGACACGCCACCACGCCCGGGCGGAGGCAGCTGTGCACGTCCCGGTCCACGCCGGGAGCCACGCCGGGCTGAGCAGCAGTGCCGTCTTCGTCCTGACCAGTTTCCGGGACAGGTCCTTGTCCTCGGTCAGCCTGGCCGGGCTGGTGAACAACCTCAATGACGGCCTCGCCTGGGGGCTCTTTCCGGTCCTGTTCGCCGGGGCAGGGCTCAGCATCGAACGCATCGGCCTCCTCGCCGCCGTCTACCCGGCAGTGTGGGGCGCCGGGCAACTGGTCACCGGTGCCCTGTCGGACCGGATCGGCCGCAAACCACTGATCGCCGGAGGCATGTTCGTCCAGGCGGCAGCTCTGGTGATGGTGGCCGTCGGAATTGACTTTGGAACCTGGCTTGCCGCCGTGGTCCTGCTGGGCGCCGGCACCGGCATGGTCTACCCCACGCTGCTAGCAGCGATCGGCGACGTCGCCCACCCCGAGTGGCGGGCCAGGTCCGTGGGCGTCTACCGGCTGTGGCGCGACGGCGGGTTCGCCGTGGGCGCGCTGCTCTCCGGAGTCCTCGCCGACGCCTACGGCATCCCCGCCGCGGTCGCCGCCGTCGCTGCCCTGACTGGGCTCTCGGGCATCATCGTTGCTGTGCGCATGCGAAGCAGCGACCACCGCGGCCAGGAATGACCGGGGACGCACTTAGCAGGACGGATGATTGGGTTGTCCAAACCGCCCTGTGCCACCGGTGGGACTGGTTGCTCACCGTGACAGCAATGCAGCGGGAACAGCTGCGGGCGCCCGCACCGCGGATTGCCCCAGGGTCTGGGCGACGGTACGGACCGACGTCGTTCCATTGGCCGTTCGCGCCGCGAGCCAGGTGACGAAGCTGTCGAACAGCGCGGGGCTGACCGTCAGGGTCGGATCGGTACCGACGGCGATGTGGTGGAAGGTCAACTGGAGCCAGCCGCCGGTTGCTTCGGCGTTGGTCACCAAGTCCTGGAGGTTCTTGAGGGTCCAGGTGCTGTCGGCTTCGTCCGGCGCCTTGGTGACCATGGGGTTGCTCGGCGGTAGGGCCTCCGCGAAGGGGCATCCCGCGCAGCTGGCGGGCGAGGTAATGTCACCC